>NZ_QKSF01000020.1:0-45166 GCF_003234045.1 Curtobacterium sp. MCPF17_047
TCAAGCCGCTGCAGCTCGAGGGGGACAACGCGATCCTGACCGGCACCACCGTGCACGTCTCCGCCGACGCCGCGAAGCTGCTCAACGACACCTTCAAGACCGACGCCGTCACGGGCGGCCTGCTCGTCGGCACCGCCACCATCACCGCCCAGATCAAGTAACAACTGATCTGACACACCACGAGAACGCCGCCCCGCACCCGCGAGGCGGCGTTCTCGCGTGCCCGGACCCGGCGCGACGGCCGGGAGGCCCGGATCACCTCACCCGCGTCGGCGCCACCACCGGGACGGCCGGGTCTCAACCGCGTGCGCGGCCGCAGCCGACGCGGCGGCCGCGGCACGGACCTCCCGTCGGTCCCGCCACCGCGCGACCTCGGCGTCGACGTCGCGCATCGGTGTGACCACCGGCGGCCCGCCGAGGAGTTGCCGACGCGCCTCCTTCACCCGCGCGTTGAAGTCCACGAGGACGTCCCGGACGTCCGACTCCACTGAGAGTGCGTCCAGGTGGTCGTCGAGCTCAGCGTCCTCGGTCCGCAGGGCGAGGGCCGGCGGCGCGATCCCGCGGATGTCCTCACGCTCGATCTTCGACTTGATCCACCAGTCCGGGTCGTGCTGGCCGTCGAGGCCCGGCAGCGGCTTGCCGTGGTACGGGTTGCCCTCGAACACCCCGCGGCGCTCGGCCTCGGCGATCCGGGCACGGGCATGCGCGGCGACGTCGGCGGCCTTCAGCAGCTGTCGCTCCTCGCGCTCGGCACGGACCTCGTCCGGGTCGAGGGAACCCCGCTCGACCTCGCTGTCCACGAGCTGCTGGTAGCGGTACCGCGCGGCCTTCCGCAGGCGGTCCATCCGGGCGTCGACGTCGTTCATCGTCGGGCCATGATGCCCTGGACCCCCGACGAAGCCGTCCAGCCGGCGCGGACCGGAGGACGACCCAGCCGTGAGGGTGCATCGTCACCCTCGTGGAATCCCTGCCCCTCTGGTTGCTCGTCGTCGTCTTCGTCGCCGGCGCCGCCGTGATCTGGATCGCCGGCATCCAGCTGTCCAAGACGACCGACGTGCTCGACTCCCGTCTGCACCTCGGCAGCGCGCTCGGCGGGCTCATCGTGCTCGCGGTCGCGACGAACCTGCCCGAGATCGCCATCACCGTCAGCGCCGGGCTGTCCGGGTCGATCGAGGTCGCGGCCGGCAACATCCTCGGCGGCATCGCCCTGCAGACCGTCGTCATCGCCGTCCTCGACGCGTTCGGCAAGCGCGGGAAGGGCGTGAAGCCGATCACCTACCGCGCGGCCTCGCTGACCCTGGTGCTCGAGGCGGTCGTCGTCGTCGCCGTCCTCGCCGTCGTCATCGCGGGCAGCCAACTCCCGCCGGACCTGGTCGTCGCCCGCCTGACCCCCGACGTCGTGCTCATCGCCGTGATCTGGGTGATCGGGCTCTTCCTCGTGCAGCGCGCGAGCAAGGGGCTGCCGTGGCACGAGAGCGGCCATGCCCCGGACGCCAGCCCGCACGCCGCCGGGCACCGCACCCGGAAGCAGGACACGAAGCCGATGAGCACCCGGAAGGCGGTGATCGTCTTCGCGGTGTCCGCCCTCGCGACCCTCGTCGCCGGTGTCGTGCTCGAACGCGCCGGAGACGCGGCATCGAATCAGATCGGACTGTCCGGTGTGCTGTTCGGGGCGACCGTCCTGGCCCTCGCGACGAGCCTGCCGGAGATCTCCACGGGCCTCCAGGCCGTCAAGCAGGGCGACGACAACCTGGCGGTGTCCGACATCTTCGGCGGCAACGCCTTCCTGCCGGTGCTGTTCCTCGTGGCCACCGTTCTGTCCGGCAAGGCGGTGCTGCCGCAGGCGAACGCGAGCGACGTGTACCTGACGGCGCTCGCGGCGCTGCTGACCCTGGTCTACGCGGTGGGGCTCGTGTTCCGGCCGCAGCGGCGGATCGTCGGGATGGGGGTCGACTCGTTCGTCGTCGTGGTGCTGTACCTGATCGGGGTCGCCGGCCTCGTCGCGATCAGCCTGGGGTGACGGTCAGTCCTCCGCGGGGGCCTCGTCCGAGGTGACCTCCTCGATCGTCAGCGCCGCCTGGATGAGCGCCAGGTGCGACAGCCCCTGCGGGATGTTCCCCATGAAGTCGCCGTCCTCGCTGATCATCTCGCTGAACAACCCGACCTCGTTCGCCTGGTCGACCATTTCATCCATCAGGTGCCGTGCGTCGTCGTGGCGGCCGACGCAGGCCATCGCGGCCGCGAGCCAGAACGAGCATGCGACGAACGGCGACTCCTCGTCCTCGATGCCGGAGTACCGGTAGACGAGTGGGCCGCGCTGCAGCTGCTCCTCGATCGCCCGGACCGTCGACTCCATCCGGGGCCCACGGTCGAACGTCGACATCGCGTGCAGCAGGATCGAGGTGTCCAGGGCGTCCGAGCCCGGGTACATCACGTAGTGGCCGAGCTCCTCGTCCCATCCGTGCTCGCCGACCCACTGCTCGATGAGCTCGCGGTTCTCGACCCACTTGTCCCGCGGGCCGTCGATCATGCCGGCGTCGTGCAGCTCGACCGCGGCGTCGAGCGCCTGCCAGCAGCCGATCTTGCTCGTGACGTAGTGCTGCGCGTCCTGCAGCTCCCACATGCCCGAGTCCCGTTCCACCCAGCGGTGGCAGGCGTCGTCGGCCAGGTCCTGCAGCACCGACGCGGTCTTCCGGTCGAGCACGTTGCCGGCGTTGACGTACTGGCGCATGATCGCGAAGACGTCGCCCCAGACGCCGAGCTGCAGCTGGTCACCGGCGCGGTTGCCGATGGTCACGGGTCCGATGCCGGTCCACCCCGGGACGTCACGCTCCTCGACCGCGTCGCTCTTCGAACCGTCCAGGCCGTAGAAGATCGGCATCGTCTCGTCGTGTTCGGCGATGGTCCGCATCACCCACGAGACGGCCGCGTGCGTCTCCTCGCGCAGGCCGAAGCGCGTGAGCGCGTTGACCGTGTAAGCGAGGTCCCGGACCCAGGCGAACCGGTAGTCCCAGTTCTTCCCGCCGTCGCGGTTCTCCGGGAGGCTCGTGGTCGGCGCCGCCGCGATCGCTCCGGTCGGCGAGGAGATGAGCAGCTTCAAGGCGAGGGCGCTCCGCTGCACGGCCTCGGACCACGGCCCGTCGTAGGAGAACTCCGTCGACCAAGTCGACCAGTTCTCGATCGTGCGGTCGATGCCCTCCATCGAGCGCTGCGGGTCGGGCATGAAGATCGGTTCGTCATGCGTGCCCACGATCGTCAGGATGTGCTTCGACCCCTCGGCCGTGTGGAAGCGTCCCGAAAACCGCGGCCCGTCGTCGTGCACCGGTTCGAAGCCCTGCTCGACGACCGCGATGGTGATGCCGTCGATCCCGATGACGGTGCCGTTCACGGTGTCGAGACGTTCCGGCTCGGCGGTGTTCAGCAGCGTGCCCGGGACGACAGCCCACTCCATCTCGACGGACCCCTCGACGCCCTGCACGCAGCGGCCGATCTCGGCCCACGGCAGGCGGCCGGCGACCCCCGTCACCATCGCGTCCGTCACGGTGGCCTGTCCTGAGGACGTCGTCCAGGTGGAGAGCAGGACGTTCGTCCCCGGTATGTACTTCCGGGAGACCGAGGCGTCGTCGTCGACCGGTCGGAGGGCGACGTGCCCACCGTGCTCGGCGTCGAGGATGCTCGCGAACACCGGTGGCGAGTCCATCGCGGGGATCGGCAGCCAGTCGATCCGGCCGTCCCGGGCGATCAGTGCCACGGTCCGGCCGTCACCGATCGCGCCGTAGGAGCGGAGCGGGACGTACCCGTCGGTGCGCTCCTCGTTGTCGGTGGCGTCGGGGGTGTCCCGTGTCCGTTCGGTCATGCCTCCATCGTGCCCGGAACGGCTCGACGTGCCGCGGACGCCACGTACCCCGGCTGTGCGGCCGGACAGGGACCGCTCGACCGGGCAAGCTCGTGGGGTGACCGACGCAGCCCAGGACGCAGCCCGAGAGACCGGACGACAGGCGCGCCGTGTCGCCGACAGCCGCTGGTTCGAGACCACCGCCCGCGCGGGCTTCGTCGGGACGGGGGTCGTGCACCTGCTCATCGGGTACCTGGCCGTCCTGCTGGGCATCGGCAACGCCTCGGCCGGCACCGGTGCCCAGGGGGCGCAGTCCGGCGACACGGACCAGTCCGGTGCCCTCGCGCAGATCGCCTCCGTGCCGGGCGGGGTCCTCCTGCTCTGGATCGTCGCGATCGGCACCGCTGCACTGACGGTCCGGCTGGTCGTCGAGGCCGTCGTCGGCGGACGGACCGACGACGCCCGCGCCTGGCTCGCCCGGGCGAAGAACGCCGGCAAGGCCGTCGTCTACGGGGCGATCGCGTACTCGTCCGCCAGCTACGCCCTCGGCGCCGGCAAGAGCTCGACCGGCTCGAGCCGCAGCGCCGCCGCGACCGCCCTGGCCACGCCCGGCGGTGTCGTCCTCCTGCTGCTGGTCGCCGCCGTCGCGATCGCCATCGGCGTCGGACTCGTCGTGATCGGCGTCCGCGGCTCGTGGAAGAAGAACCTGCGCCCGCAGCCGGAGTCCGTCCGCCGGACCGTCGCCGTGCTCGCGACGCTCGGGTACATCGCGAAGGGCATCGCGGTCGTCATCGTCGGCGTGCTCATCGCCGTCGCCGGGTTCCGCAGCGACCCGGACCAAGCGAGCGGTCTCGACGGGGCCTTCGACGCCCTCCGGTCGATGCCGGGCGGGTCCGTGGTGCTCGTCGTGGTCGGACTCGGGTTCGCCGCGTTCGGGCTCTACAGCTTCGTGCGTGCCCGGTACGCGCGGATCTGATCGCGACGCGCGGAATTGCTCGCGACGCGCGGATCTGATCGCGCACACGGGATGGTGGCGGCCCACGGGGTCCCGGCGGTGCGAAGATGCATCGTCGCGTCGGCGACACGCCCGATGAGTCGTCACGCCACGCGAGACGCCCCCACCGAAGACGAGGACGCATGGCCCCGACGGACGAAGCCCAGGAGCGCCCCGGTCTCCTGGCTGGCCGCTACCGGCTCGAGAAGATCATCGGCCAGGGCGGCATGTCCGTCGTGCACCATGCCTGGGACGAGTCCCTGGACCGGCCGGTCGCCGTGAAGCTCTTCCACCCGGGCATCGTCGACATCGCCCGCCAGGAGGCCGAGCAGGGCGTCCTGGCGACCCTCGACCACCACAACCTCGTCAGCCTGCTCGACGCCGGGGTCGTCGAGGACCGGCACGGGGCACTGCAGCGGTTCATCGTGATGGCGCTCGTGCACGGTCAGGACCTCGAGGAGCGTCTGGCCCTCGGCCCCCTCGCCTCGCGGCACATCGCCGAGATCGGCTACGACATGGCCGAGGCGCTCGACTACATCCACGCGCAGGGCGTCGTGCACCGCGACATCAAGCCCTCGAACATCCTGCTCGTCGACTACGGCAACGGGTCCGACCGGGCGCGCGCGCGGCTCACCGACTTCGGCATCGCCCTGGCCGCCGGCGTCGAACGACTCACGGCGGACGGGGTCACGACCGGCACGGCCGCCTACCTCAGCCCCGAACAAGCCCGGGGCGCGGACGTCGGCCCGGCCAGCGACGTCTACTCGCTCGGCCTGGTGCTGCTGCAGTGCTTCACCCGGCGGCGGGAGTTCCCCGGCTCGCTCGTCGAGTCCGCGCTCGCCCGCCTGTCCCGCGACCCCGTGGTGCCGGAGCCGCTGCCCGACCACTGGAAGAACGCCCTCGCCGCGATGACCGCGCAGGACCCCCGCGACCGACCGGTGGGTGCCGAGCTCGTCGCGCTCCTCCGGGACGTCGTCATCACGGACACCGCGGGGGAGGCCCCTCCCGCGGACCCGACGTCGGCCGACGTCGGGCACGCCGACGGACCAGCCGTCTCGTCGGCCGTGAGTGGTCCGGCCACCGGTGGCGGAGCCTCGCGTCCGGTGCCGCAAGCGTCGGGAACCGCCGCGTCAGGACCCGCCACCCTCGACGTCCTGCCGGAGGAAGCGCTGCAGCGGACCACGAAGATGGCCGCGCGACTGTTCGACGCCCCGATCGCCCTCATCGAGGTGCTCGACGAGGACCGCGAGTGGTCGCAGTCGTACGTCGCCGACGGCGTCGACAAGTCCGCCCGGAGCATCACCTTCCGGAACGGCTTCGCACCCGTCCCGGTGCCGGTCGTGATCCCGGACGGGTCCACGCACCCCGAGATGCGGAACAGCCCGCTCGTCACGGGACCGCTCGGCATCCGCTTCTACGTCAGCGTCCCCCTGGTCCGGCACGACGGGGTCACCGTGGGCACGCTCGCCGTGCTGGACTCCCGACCCCGAACAGCGGACGAGGCCGACATGGCGAACCTGCGCGACCTCGCCGCACTCGCCGTGACCCAGCTCGAGCTCCGGCAGGAGTCGCTCCGGACCACCAGCGACTCGGTCCCGATCGTGCGCACCGGGCAGGGCGCGCACGCGGCACCGGTGACCGCCGACGCGGACGCTGATCCGGGCACGTCCCGGCCCGAACACGCCGTCTGAGCCCGCACCCGGCACCGTCCCCGGGCGCGCGTGACTAGCGTGTGGGGCGTGGACATGGACGACGAGGCAACCCGCACCGACGAGCGGATCGCGGACGAGCAGCTGACCGGTGGACGACTGCCCGTCGGCGGGGTCCCGGAGCAGGACAGCGGCGACCTGAGCGGCGCCGAGACCGACGACGACGAGGCGGCTCCGGTCGCCCCGGAGATCACCTACGACGAACAGCTCTACCCGGCACGACCGCGTCGACTGCGCCCCCGGGTCAACCTGCGCGGCGGCAGCCTGCAGCGTCGGTTCTCGGACCCACGTGCCGCGAACGGTGAGAACCCGGCGTACATCGAGTGGCTCGTCCGGCAGTCGATGCTCAAGGACGCGGACGTCCTCAGCCGCACGCTCTCGGGCACGCCGGCCATGTGGCGGAACCCCTACGCCCGACCCGACGCCCGCCGTGCGGTGTCGACCTCGGACGTGTGGTTCACCGCGTACCCGATCTCGCTCATCACCCGCGAGGGCGAGTCCTTCCTCACCGCGCTCGCCGACCCGCAGCTCTGGACGGCGTTCGAGCGCATCGGCATCAACGGCGTGCACACCGGCCCGGTGAAGCGTGCCGGCGGCATCCGCGGCTGGCAGGAGACCCCGAGCGTCGACGGTCACTTCGACCGGATCGGCACCCAGATCGACCCGACCTTCGGTGACGAGGAGACCTTCCAGAGGATGACCGACGTCGCCGAGGAGCACGGCGGCAGCATCATCGACGACATCGTGCCCGGCCACACCGGCAAGGGCGCCGACTTCCGTCTGGCCGAGATGGCCTTCAAGGACTACCCCGGGATCTACCACATGGTCGAGATCCCGCCGGAGGAGTGGCACCTCCTCCCGACCGTGCCCGAGCACCGCGACTCGGTGAACCTGGACCCCGCCACCGAGTCGGCACTCGCCGAACGGGGCTACATCATCGGCGAGCTGCAGCGCGTGATCTTCCACCAGCCCGGCGTGAAGGAGACGAACTGGAGCGTCACGGCCCCGGTCGTCGGCGTCGACGGGACCACCCGGCGCTGGGTCTACCTGCACTACTTCAAGGAGGGGCAGCCCTCGGTCAACTGGCTCGACCCGACCTTCGCCGGCATGCGCCTGGTGATCGGTGACGCCCTGCACTCCCTCGGCGACCTCGGCACGAGTGCACTGCGCCTCGATGCGAACGGGTTCCTCGGCGTCGAGAAGAGCGCGGAGGGCGCCCCGGGTTGGTCCGAGGGCCACCCGCTCTCGCACGCGGCGAACCACGTCATCGCGGGCATGGTCCGGAAGGTCGGGGGCTTCACGTTCCAGGAGCTCAACCTGACGATCGAGGACATCCGCGACACCGGGGCCGTCGGCGCCGACCTGTCGTACGACTTCATCAACCGGCCCGCGTACCACCACGCCCTGGCCACCGGCGACACCGAGTTCCTCCGCCTGACGCTGCGCACCTCACTCGAGCTCGGCGTCGAGCCGGTCAGCCTGGTGCACGGCATGCAGAACCACGACGAGCTGACGTACGAGTTGGTGCACTGGGCGACGCTGCACCAGGACGACGTCTACACGTTCCACGGCGAGGACACCACGGGTGGTGCGCTCGCCGAGCGGATCCGCGCCGACCTCACCGAGGCGCTGACCGGGGAGGCCGCGGACTACAACCTGGTCTTCACGACGAACGGCATCGCCTGCACGACGGCGTCGCTCATCGCCGCGACCCAGGGGCACACCACGCTCGACGACATCGCCGAGGAGCACGTGCCGCAGATCCGTGACGCCCATCTGCTCCTCGCCGCGTTCAACGCCTGGCAGCCCGGCGTGTTCGCGATGTCCGGCTGGGACCTGCTCGGGTCGCTCACGGTGCCGAAGGAGCTCGTCACGGACCTCATCGCCGAGGGCGACACCCGGTGGATCGAGCGCGGTGCGCACGACCTGCTCGGCGTCGCCCCGGACACCGAGCGCTCGGCCTCCGGCATGCCCCGGGCGCGTTCGCTCTACGGCCCGCTGCCGGAACAGCTCGACCGGCCGGACTCGTTCGCGTCCCGCCTGAGCGAGCTCCTGCGCGTGCGGACCGAGTACGGCATCGCCTCGGCCCGCCAGGTCGACGTGCCCGAGGTCGCCCACCGGGGGATGCTCGTCATGGTGCACGAACTCGAGACCACCGACGAGACGGGCGAGCCGGTGGTGCAGATCACCGTGCTCAACATGACCGACACCCCGCTCGACGGCACGATCCGGTCCGAGTCGTTGCCGCACGGTGCGACGGTCGTCGACGCCACCGACCACAGCGAGCTCGGCACCGTCGACGACCTGTGCAGCTTCCCGTTGCGCATCGGCGCCTACGGGTCGCGTTTCCTGGTGCTCCGGCGGAACACCGAGCAGGGGGCGTGACACGGTGACGGAGCGCGCCACCTCCGGTCCGGCCCGGGTGTTCAGCGACGTCCGGGCGACCCTGGCCGAGAGCATCGTGTGGGACCCCGCGCAGGGGGTCGGCCGGTGGGTCGACATCCCGAACGGCACCCTGTTCACCGCGGACGCCGACGGACGGGTGCTGGACACCACGCAGCTCGACCCACCGTTGCCGTCCTTCCAGCCGCGTGCCGGCGGTGGCTTCATCGCCGCGCAGGACGCCACCGTGGTGCTGACCGACGCCCAGGGTCGCGTCGAACGCGAGCTGGCGAGCGTCGTGCACGCCAACGACGAGATGCGCTTCAACGAGGGCAAGTGCGACCCGTTCGGTCGCTTCCTGGTGGGGAGCATGGACCCGACCGACGGCCCACCGGCCGGGGTGCTCTACGCGTTCTCGGCGGACGGCTCGGTGTCGGTCCTGCGGAGCGGGTTCGGCACCACCAACGGCATGGAGTGGAACGACGACGGGTCCGAGATGTACGTGACGGACACCGACACGAACACGGTCTACCGAGCTGCTTACGGGGCGGACGGCGTGCTCGGCGACCTCGAGCCGTTCATCGACGGTGCCGCCCACGACGGCCTCGTCCGTGACGACGAGGGCTGCTTCTGGGGCGCGATCTACGGTGCGAGCAAGGTCGAGCGGTACGGCCCGGACGGCCGGCACCTGGAGACGGTGGACATCCCGGCACCCAACGTGACCTCCGTGGCCTTCGGCGGCTCGGACATGTCGCTGCTGCTCGTCGGGACCGCTCGGGAGAACCTGACGGAGGACCAGCTCGAACGGTCTCCCCACTCCGGTTCCGTGTTCGCGGTGCCGACCCGCGTGCACGGTCGTCCGGCGTTCCCCTTCGCCGGCTGAGGACCCGGCCGGCTCCGGTCGCGCCGACCCCGTGCGGTCGGGCGCCCGCGGTAGCCTGGGCGACCGCCAGCCACCGCGAGGAGCGCCCATGAACGACGAGCACCACCAGGGTCACCCCGTCCCGCCCGGCGCGCCCGACCCGGCCGGGGAACTCGCCCGTGCCGAGGACGCCGACGTCGAGGTCCGCGTCGACCGCATCGCCGTCGACCACACCCACGTCCGCGTCAGTTCGATCGGCGAGCCCGGCGAGCGCGCGTTCGTCCTGGTCGCCGGGCTCGGCATCGCCTCCACCTACTACGAGCGCCTGGCTCCGCACCTCAACGAGAACGGCCCGGTGCACGCACTCGACCTCCCCGGCTTCGCGGGGGTCCCGCGCTTCCGTGGCGGTGTGTCGATCGAGCGGTACGCCGACGCCGTCGAGAAGGTCATCGACGACCTGCGGTTGCACGACCCGGTGCTCATCGGGCACTCGATGGGGACGCAGGTCGTCGTCGAGGTCGCGGCCCGCCGACCCGACATCTCCGACCTGGTGCTCATCAGCCCGGTCCTCGACCCGGCGTCGCGGTCGGTCCCGAAGGCAGCGCTCCGCTTCCTCCGCTCCGCCGTGCACGAACCGCCAGCGGTCCGTTGGCACGCGATCACCGCGTACGCGCTCTGCGGGTGGCACTGGTTCGCCCAGGTCCTGCCGAAGACGATCGCGTACCCGATCGAGGACCGCGTCGCCGACGTGCAGGCGCACACGCTGGTCGTCCGCGGGGAACACGACGCGCTCGTGCCGCGATCCTGGGTGCGGCGACTCGCCCGCGCGCTGCCCTACGGCGTCCTCCGCGAGGTCGTGGGCGGCGCGCACTCGGTCATGCACGCCCAGGCGGACGCCGTGGCGCAGCTCGCCGTCGCACACGTCGACGGCCGTCTGCCCGACCGCGGCGTCTCGTCGTTGCAACGCGTCCGCGACCACTCCACCGCGACGGACCTCGACCGTCTCGGTCCGACGGACCGCTGGCTGGTCGTGAAGTCCCGGTTCATGGAGCTGTTCGGCATGGCGAAGGGGGACGACGAGCAGCTCGAGGCCGCGAAGTCCGCCCACGCCGTCGCGATGGCGGACCACGACGGCATCCCGGTCGACCCTCGCGAGCGCGACGAGGTCGTCGGGGCCGTCGCGCCGGAGCGTGGCGGTGACCGACGCCCCTTCTGACCACGCCCCGCGGACAGGTGGACGGACGGGAGGCCCGTGACCGGTCCCGCCAGACCGGTCACGGGCCTCCAGTCGGTCACGACCGACGGATCGGGCGGCCGACGTCGATCAGTCCGCGGTGATGGTCCCGGGCAGCATGTCCGGCGTCAGCGCGTGCGCCTCGGCCAGGACCTTGCGGGCCTCGTCGGTCTTGCCGGGGACGTTCCAGAGCAGGACGCCGGCGACCAGGTCGTCGTCGTCCAGGTGGTAGACGACACCCGTGACGTCCGGTTCTGCCCAGTCCTCGACGGAGCGGAGCGACGAGGACACCACGCCGACGGCCTCGTACCCGAGGTCGAAGACGTTCGAGTAGAACATCGGCGTGTGGTCGTACGTCTCGCCGGCGCCGGCCAGGTTGCGGCCCGCCTGCCGACCCTGCTGCTGGGCGTTGTCGACGTGCTCGACACGGCGGGTGCCGAGCAGTCGGTCCGGGTAGGACGCGACGTCACCCGCGGCGAACACCGCGGGATCGTCGGTGACGAGCGTCGACGACACCGTGATGCCGTCGTCGACAGCGAGGCCAGCGTCCTCGGCGAGCTGGGTCAGGGGTTCGATGCCGAGCCCGGCCACGGCAGCGTCCGCCGTGATGGTCGTGCCGTCGTCGAGGGTGAGCGTCACGCCGTCGGTGGTCTCCTGGCCGGACTCCACCCGGAGGCCCGTCCGGACCTCGACGCCGGCGTCGGTGAAGCGCTGCTGGAACGCCGCGGCCAGGCCAGCCGGGAACATGTGCCCACCGAGGACGTCGTCGGGGGTGACGAGCGTCACGCGCGCACCGTTCTGGACGAGCCCGGCGGCGATCTCGGTGCCGATGTAGCTGCCGCCAACGACGACCACGTGCGCGTTCGCGTCGGCGTGCCGTCGGAGCGTGCGGTAGTCGGCGGCGCTCCGGTAGCTGAGCACCCGGTCGGACGGCACGAGACCCGGCAGGTCCCGCGGGCGGCCGCCGGTGGCCAGGAGGAGCCGCTCGTAGCCGACCGTCGAGCCGTCGTCGGTCGTCACGGTCTTCGCGCCGCGGTCGATCGACGTCACGCGGGTACCGAGCACGAACGTGGCGCCGGTGTCCTCGGTGTGCAGGTCGACCTTCTCGTCCCAGCTGAAGTCCGGGTCCGTCCAGAGCTTCTTGGAGAGCGCGGGGCGGGCGTAGGGGCGATCAACGTCTGCGCTGATGACCCCGATCGAACCGTCGGGGTCGAGCTCGCGGATGCCGCGGGCAGCGGAGTCGGCGACCATCCCGCCGCCGACGACGAGGTAGCGGTGGTCGGTCATGGTTCCTCCGTCAGATGGTGGCGACCGAGCCGGAGTCGACCCGGTAGTTCGACCCGTTCACGAAGCTGGCGAGTTCGGAGCAGAGGAACGCCACGACGTTCGCGACCTCTTCCGGTTCACCGCGCCGCTCGAGCTCCATGTACGGACGCTGCTCGTCCAGGAAGCTCGAGATGGCCTGGTCGAACGAGGTGCCGAGCTGCTTCGACCGCTTGTCCATCATCGCGTCGGTCATCGGGGTGTGGATGAAGGCGGGGGAGACCGTGTTCACGAGCAGCCCCTCCTTCGCGTAGGACCGCGACAGGCCCTTGGCGAACGAGAGCACCCCGGCCTTCGCTGCGCAGTACGGCAGCTCGTCGTCGTACGGTTGCGTGGCGTCTTCGGACACCAGGTACACGATCCGCCCCCAACCACCGCTCCGCAGGTCCGCGATGAACTCGCGGGTGATGCGGACCGGGCCCATCAGGTCGACGTCGAGCGTCTCCTGCCAGCCGGCCTCGTCGATCTCGTGGAACATCCCCTGGGCGCCGGTGACGCCAGACGACTGCACCAGGATGTCGATCTCGCCGACGGCGTCCCGCACCTTGTCGTGCAGGGCGGCGAGGCTCTCGGCGCTGCGGACGTCCGCCGCGAACGCGTGCAACCTGCCGACAGGTGCTTCGAGCTGGTCGGCGCTGGTGTCGAGCCGGCTCTGCTCGATGTCGGTGACGACCACGGTGGCACCCTCCGCCAGGAGGATGCGCGCCGTGTTCCAGCCGATGCCGGAGTCACCACCGAAGACGAGTGCGGTCTTGCCCTGGATCCCGAGGTCCACGTGCGACCCGGACTTACTCGTGCTCGGATGCTTCGGCCACCGCGGCGGTCGTCGCGCTCGCCAGCGGCGTCCGGGGGGCGCGGTTCTCCGCACTGACCATCCAGGCGAGCTGCTCGAGGCGCTCGATGAAGCCGTGCAGCAGGTCGGCGGTCGTGGGGTCTTCCTCGTCGACCTCGTCGTGCACGTCGCGCATGGTCGCGGTGGCCTGGTAGAGGCGCAGCGTGACCAGGTCGATGGCATCGTGCGTGAGCACCTCGCCGTCGGGGAACGAGTCGAGGTGGGTGCCGGCAGCGACGGTCGCGGCGCGGCCGTCCGGGACGGCGTAGAGCGCACGCATGCGCTCCGCCATGTCGTCGGCGAACTCACGGGCGGCGTCGACGATCTCGTCGAGCTGCAGGTGGAGGTCACGGAAGTTGGTGCCGAGGATGTTCCAGTGGGCCTGCTTGCCCTGCAGGTGCAGGTCGATCAGGTCGACGAGGACCTTCTGCATGTTGGCGGCGAGCTTGTCCGATGCGTGCATGTGACGACTCCTTCTTCGCGGGACTGACCCTTCTGGTCTACGCGGTCCGCGACGAGGAGTTCCCAGTGGGTGTCGAGGAACCGGTCCCCCGGCATCCCGGCTGGCCGTCAGTGCGCGACGACGGCTGGATCGACCTGGTCGACGGCGATGCGCATCTCCTCGAGGAACATCGCGACGACGCGGGCGTCGGTCGCGGACAGGCTCTCGGCGATCTGCATCATGCGGCGGTGCATGATGCCGAGCGTGGCCCGGACCTCGGCGTCGGTCTCGGTGGTCGGCACGATGATGAGCCCGCGGCGGTCGGTGGGGTGCGGCTCACGGCGCACGTGTCCGCTCTTGACCAGACGGTCGACCAGGATCGTCGTCGAGGCGGACGAGATCTTGAGGTAGGCGGACAGGTCCTTCGGGCTGACCGAGCGGCCGGCGCGTTGGGCCTGCAGCAGGTGGCGGACCGCCAGCAGGTCCGTCTCGCCCATGCCCATCGAGTCACGTGTGCGGCGGCGCATGGCCGTCTCGGACGCCCGGTAGCGACGCAGTGCGTTCAACACGGCGACACCGCGCTGGGTGGCGTCGTCGTCCGGGAACCAGTAGCCGGACGGCTCCTCGATCTCCTGCGTCGTCATCCGATGATGCTAATCCGTCTGGTGACGAGGCTGCGGACGATCTCCTGGACATGACGGACGGGAGGCTGCCCACCCGCTGGTGGGGAGCCTCCCGTCCGTCATCGGTCGTGTCGGTTCGGGTCCGTCGCGACGTCGGGTGGGCTACGCGGCGACGGGCGCGCCGGCGGCGTCGGCGAGCGCGGTCAAGGCGCCGCGGACGAGACCGACGACCTCTTCGTCCTCACGCGGGTGCGTCTCGGCGAAGCGGACGACGGACTGCGGGATCGCGACCTTGACGTCCTCCAGGACCTTCGCGCCGGCGATGCCGGCGGCCTTGCGGGCGTCGTCGTGCGCCCAGACGCCGCCGTACTGGCCGAACGCCGACCCGATGACCGCGAGCGGCTTGCCGGAGATCGGCGACGAGCCGAACGGACGCGAGGCCCAGTCGAGTGCGTTCTTCAGCACGGCCGGCATCGTGCCGTTGTACTCGGGGGTGACGAGCAGGAGGCCGTCGGCGTCGGCGACGGCCTGACGGAACGCGACCGCAGCGGCCGGCGGGGTGTCGCCGTCGATGTCCTCGTTGTAGAACGGCAGGTCCACGATGCCGTCGAAGACCGAGAGCTCGATGCCCTCCGGAGCGTGCTGGACCGCGGCCTCGGTGAGCTTGCGGTTGATGGATCCGGCGCGGAGGCTGCCCACGAGGGCGACGATCTGGGTCATGACGTTCCTTCTGGTCGTGATGGTTCGACCGACAACCAATCCATCCCGCGCGGGATTCCCGCGCTGACGAGGCGGGCGTGTCCCGGGCCTCCCGACACGCGGAGCAGCCGTCGGTAGTGTCGGCCAGGTGACCCCGAGACGCACGCCGAGCGACACGCCCCGCACCACCGACCCGAACTGGTGGCGGCAGGCCGTCGTCTACCAGGTGTACCCGCGCAGCTTCGCCGACTCCGACGCGGACGGCATCGGGGACATCGCCGGCGTCACCAGCCGGGTGCCCTACCTGGCTGGACTCGGTGTGGACGCGCTGTGGCTCTCGCCGTTCTACCCGTCGCCCCTCGCCGACGGCGGGTACGACGTCGCCGACTACCGCGACGTCGACCCGAAGCTCGGTTCGCTCGACCAGATCGACGAGCTCATCCACGCCGCGCACGAGCACGACCTGCGCGTGATCGTCGACCTCGTGCCGAACCACACCTCGGACCAGCACGAGTGGTTCCGCGCCGCGCTCGCCGCGGCACCGGGCTCCCCGGAACGGGCCCGCTACGTCTTCCGCGAGGGTGCCGGGCCGGACGGTGAGCAGCCGCCGAGCGACTGGGTGTCCAACTTCGGCGGCAGTGCCTGGACCCGGGTGCCCGACGGCCAGTGGTACCTGCACCTGTTCGCGCCGGAACAGCCCGACCTGGACTGGACCAACCCCGAGGTCCACCAGGACTTCGAGCACACCCTGCGTTTCTGGTCCGACCGCGGGGTCGACGGATTCCGCGTGGACGTCGCGCATGGGCTCGCGAAGGACCTGTCGGAGCCGTACCGCCCGTCGAACGAACAGCAGCTGCCGCTCGACGGCTCCGATCCGCTGTACGACCGCGACGAGGTGCACGAGATCTTCGCCGCCTGGCGGAAGGTGCTCGACAGCTACTCACCGCCCCGTGCCGCGATCGCCGAGGCGTGGGCACCAGCGCCCCGCCGCGTCCTGTACGCCCGGCCGACCGAGCTCGGCCAGGCGTTCAACTTCGACCTCCTCGAGGCGCCGTTCGACGCGACCGAGTTCCGCACGCTCATCGCGCAGAACCTGGACGGAGCGCAGACCTCCGGCGGCTCGAGCACGTGGGTGCTCTCGAACCACGACGTCGTCCGGCACCCCACCCGGTACGGGCTGCCCGACGGCACGGACACCGACGAGTGGCTGATGACGGACGGGCAGACGCCGCCACTCGATCGGGACGGTGGACTCCGACGCGCGCGGGCTGCGACTCTCCTCGTCCTCGCGCTGCCGGGGTCGTCCTACGTGTACCAGGGCGAGGAACTCGGTCTGCACGAGGCGCCCGCGATCCCGCACGACCAGCTGCAGGACCCGAAGTGGCTCCGGACGGGGCACACCGTCAAGGGCCGGGACGGCTGCCGGGTGCCGATCCCCTGGACCGAGACCGGACCCTCGTTCGGCTTCGGCGACACCGCACCGCACCTGCCGCAGCCGTCGGACTTCGGCGCCTCGAGCGTCGAGGCAGAGGACCGGGTGCCCGGTTCCACGCTGTCCTTCTACCGGGAGGCGCTGTCTGCCCGTCGGCGCCTGCAGCAGGGCGAGGAGCTCGAGTGGATCGAGACGTCGTCGCCCGAGGTCGTCGCGTTCGCGCGGCACGACGGGTGGCGGTCGTACACGAACTTCGGCGCCGAGCCGGTGCCGATGCCCGAGGGCGCCGTCGTGGTGACGTCCGCGCCGCTCACCGACGGCGAGCTCCCCGGGCACACCACCGTCTGGCTGGCGTAGTCGCGGGAGGGCCGCCCGCCCCCTGACCGGCTCCTCCTGCACAGCAGCCAGGCCCACGGCATCGCTCCACAGGTCGTCGACCAGGCCGCTGGGGGTGCTCTCCGCGGCGCCACGATCGTGGTATGACACATGACACGAAGCGCACCGGTCCACCTCCGTTCCCCGCACCTCCGGACGTCCGGCCAGGGCTCCGTCGCCGGGCTCCTCGACAGGGGCTGCGGCGCTGGGCAGCCGGGGCGGCGGTCGCCGTCGCCCTGGGCGCGGCGACTCCGCTCGGCCTCAGCGGGACCGCCGCGGCGAACGACCTCACCTTCCCGTTCTCGACCGGGTTCGCCACCGCGGACGGCGGCACGCTGAGCGGTGACGCCCACATCGTCGACGGTCGACTCCGCCTGACGGACGCCGTCTTCAACGCTGCGGGTGCCTGGGCGATGGACGACTCGTTCCCGTCCGACCGTGGGCTCGACATCGAGTTCGACTACGCGATGCAGTCTGCGGACGCCCGTACTCCCGGATGAGGAGGGGTGATCACGCCCCGCTGGTCCGCACCTGGTCCGCAGAAGCCGTCGTCGATGCCAGCAGGTCGGCGGCGGCTGCTCGCGTCCGGTCCGCGGCATCCGGGAACAGGTGGGCGTAGATGTTCAATGTGATGGACGGCGACGCGTGCCCCATCGCTCGAGAGACAGACACCGCGTCGAGGCCTGCCCGAATCAACCCGGAGGCGTAGAAATGCCGGTAGTCGTGCGGCGTGATACACTCGACGCCAGCGGCCCGGCACGCCTTCTCAAACCAGCGGCGCAAAGCGTCCGGTGACGGCGGGCTACCAGGCAGGAACCATCCGCCGACATGCTCGCCGACCTCAGTAAGGTGCGCAGACAGCCGCAGGGTCAACTCGGCCGGCACTGGCACGACGCGCTCGCTGCCGTGCTTGGGCGGGCACACCTCACGGACACCGCCCGGTCGGTTTTGGATCTGGCGCGCGACGTGGAGCTCCTGCTGCAACCAGCGCACGTCGGCGGTCTGCACCGCTGCGCCCTCACCGATGCGCAGCCCAGCGAACGCCATGACGTCGAGCAGCGGACGCAGGAACGGCTCGGCAGCCTCCCGTACGGCCTGAACCTCGGCCGGGGTTGGGATGCGCATCGTGTGCTCGATGCGGCGCACAGCGGGTAGGCGCAGGCCCTTCGTCGGATCCGTGGCGAGCGCCCGGTCGAGCACGGCCGCCTTCAGCACACCGCCTACGTAGCGCACCCTCGTCTGGATCGTCGAGGCAGCGAGGTTCGACTGCATGGCCTTGACCCACGCTTCCGCGTGCGACCGTCGAAGCTTCCCGAAAGGCACGTCGCGGAAGGTGCAGGAGTCGACTGCGTAGTCCGCATTCCTGCGCGTCCCAGCCGCCCACACCTGCATCGGTGCCCACTGCGCGTAGAACGTGGCCAGCGTCGCCTTCGACGCGGCCGGCGCAACGTACGTGCCCGTCAGTCGGGACGATGCGACCTCGTCCAACCAAGCCTGCCCGTCACGCTTGCGCTCGAAGTGGCGGGAATGTTCCTTGCCTTCATCGTCTCGGTAGCGTGCCCGCCACTTACCGTCCGGCCGCTGGCGGATGCTGCTCATAGTCCCGGTGCCTCGTTCCAAGCCCTCTCGAGCTCGGCAGGGACGTTCGTAGCAATCAAGGCATCGAGCCGTCGAACGACCTCCGCATGACGCTCCTGCTGGCTTGGAGTCATCTCTGACGCTTCCCGGCTCATCAGCTCGTCCCGCACCTTGCGGGCCTCCAACCAGTTCCAGCGGACGTGTCCAACCTGCGCAAGCACTGTTTCCATGAAGTTGTGCACCATCTCGGCGAGCTCATTCGCCGTCAAGATCTCGCGATCAATCTTGCCTGTACTGGTCATCTGGTCGACCGACGTCTGGAAGATGCGGGCGTACGCGAGAGCCTCGTTCATACGGATCGGCCGCTGCAACTTCTCCGTGCGTGACACGGTCATCGAGTTGGCGTAGTCAATGCCCTCGCTACGCAGTGCGTCTGCCATCTCTCCGAGAGTCCACCCACGTTGCTCCCGCCTGCGCGCGGCCTCGTGAGCGAACGCGATCTCGTGCGGGGAGTACTTGTCTTCAGCCACGCCCCACACTCTTTCACACTTGCGTGCTTGACAGCCAACGTTTCTGAGGTCACACTGGCGTTAGTTGGTTGCAACGAAACTGTGAAGGAGTCGAGATGATGACGAAGTTGCTCACCATCGAGGAGGCCGCGCCCCTCGTACGGAAGACCGAAACCGCCATGCGCTGGTGGATCCGACAAAAGACCTGCCCCATCAAGGTCGCCAAGATCGGCGGTCGCCTGTTCATACGCGAGTCCGACATCACGAGCTACATCGACGCGCAGTTCGCGGAGGCGTCGTGACGAGAGCGCGGTCCAACCAACGCAAAAAGGCCCCCGACCAGAGCGGCAACTCGGTCGAGGGCACCATCCACAACATCCCCGCAGGAGACACCATGAACAAGACAATCGTCACGGTAGCAGACGCCCGAGACATCCACTGGCACGACATCGACAGCTCAGCGGTTGTCCTCGTGCCATGCACCGAGGCCGGTTGCTACAGCTACGGAACGCCGCACCTCCTTACCTGGGGGGACCTGCTGCAGCACAAGGCGTCCGTCGTCACTGCTCAAGACACCCGCATAGAGGTCATCAAGTACGCCGCCTCCGAGGAGATCCCTGAGGCCGAGTCCAACTGGTACGTGGCTGGCTTTCTCGTCGACGACGACGTCCCGCTCACTCCCGAACGCCTGGCCTTCTTCATCGCGCACTACAACAGCGCAGTGGCGCTCGCTGCTGAGCTCAACGCCGCTGAGGTGCCCTGCTGATGGGTGCCGTGCCGGTGAAGGGAGGCAATCCGATCGAAGTGTCGGCCGCTGTCGGGTCTGTCGAGCTCATGGTGTCGGCACTCGTGACACGCCTCGATAGCAACCAAGCCCGTCGGCTCGCCGTGTGCCTCATTGAGGCCGCTTCCGACGCGGACAACCCCACGACCGCCGATTGGCCGTGACCCAGACCGGGTGCTGCCGGATTCCCCTGCCGGCAGTGCCCCACCCCTCGGAAGGGAGGACAGATGACTGACGCACGGTTCCCCGAGCGCTACTTGAGCGACAGACGGGTGCTGAAGCTCAAGCCAGACGTCTTCCGCGGCTGGGTGCTCACCACTGCATGGAGTGTGTCCAACCGCACCGACGGCTACGTCGCGCAGGACGATCTCCCTCTCCTGCCGTTCATGCCGCAGAACGGGCCGGCCACGCTCGTTTCGCTTGACCTTTGGGCTGCTGTCGAAGGTGGCTGGCTGATCTCGGACTTTGAGCAGACGCAGACCAGCAAGCACGACCTCGAGGTGCTGGACAACATGCGGCGTGCTCAGCGTCAGAAGAAGGCGCGGCAGCGAGCGGCGAAAGGGTCAACGCCTTCCTTTTCGGATGTACCCGGGGACAGTACCGGGGACGTGTACCCGGGGACGTCCCGGGGACGTGTCCCCGAGGACAAGACAGGAGAGGAAAGGCCAGGCAGGGATCAAGAGAAGTGGTTCGTCGAGAACGAGACCGGCGAGATCACTGACCCTGCTCCTTCCGTCCCTGCTGGTTCTTCGGTGACCACTTGGGCTGTGGCACCGATCGGCCGGATGGCGTGCAAGGTGCCGGGCTGTTCGACGGACGTCTCCGAGATCTCCGCTGACGTCTGCTGGTCGCAGGATGACGCGCACAATGCCTACCGGGATCAGCACGGGTGGGGGAGTGCCGCCTGATGCCCCGCAGCCGAAGTGCTCAGTCCTTCGGTTCTCCGTCGCTGACGTACCGCGACCCAAACGGTGAGACGGCTGTCCGGAACTTGATGCCCGGCAACGTCTCGATCACGTGGCCGGATGGGTCAACGGTGTGGGTGGCGGAGGACGACGTCGGACCTCTCGTCGCAGCTGTACAGGCGAACTACAACCTCAGGCAGACACGTCGAGGGCATCTCTGGGCAAGCCGGCCACAGAGCGCTGCTCGCGACTGATTCATCGCCTCGAGGTGATCTCCCAACCGAATAGGCGGAGGACGCGGCGTCGCTGCTGAGCCTCGACCGCGTCCTCCGCCTCCACTTCCTGCGAAGCACCGATAGCTGTCAGCTGGATTCCGGTGAGGAGCAGGAGAACCCCGAAGGCAACCCAAGTGAGCACGCCGAACGGGACCACGAGACCTTCCGCGGCGACGCCGATTACGGCGACGGCGGTACCGACGATGCCGGCTCCGATCGACGGGATGGTGATCCAGTTCCGGAACCAGGGCAACACCCGGATGCGGGGATGCACCCGGGACGCCTCGAGGACGTTCGCGAGGACGAAGACGGGGATCACTTGGGCAAGCAGCCCACACACGGCCGGTGTCACCCCCACACCCTGCCACGGACCCAGGTCCGCACACGCCAACCGCCCAGCAACCGCAGGGCGGCCCAACCCTCACGCAGAGGAAAGACACGCATGACCCGACACGACGACCAGATCGAAGCGGCAGCGCTCGCCGCAGCGAACCCCAACATCCCCGAGGGCGACCCCACCGAAGACCTCGACAAGTTCGCCGCCGACGCCTTCAACCACTGAACACGAAAGGACCACCATGACCGACACCACCAGCACCACGATGACCACCGCTGCAACCGAGGCGCTCGACGGCGCACGGGCCAAGCTCGCCAGGCTCGAGGCCGCACGCGAGCGCCAGGAGCGGGAAGCGTTGGAAGGCAAGCTCGATGCGACGAGTCTCGCCGACTTCCGCGACCGACTCGAACTCGCGCGAGCTGTCGCAGCTGCAGCAGAGCGTGCAGTCGCGCAGGAGCAGTCCAAGCTTGCAGACCCGGACACCATCCGGGCCACCCTGCAGGAGTTCCAGACGGACGACGCCGTGGGCATCAAGCAGCTCAGCGCGGCGCTCAAGGCCCTGAGCACCGCAGCCGCCACCGTTGAGGTGGTCGCGGGACGACGTAACGCTGCTGTCCAGCAGTGGCGGGAGCGATTGATGCAGCTCGGCATCCCCGCGCGAGGGTTCTCCTTCGACGGCAACGCCGTCACCATCTCAGGCCGAGGAGACGACGCGAAGGTGACCGTCGCCGGACGCGGCGTCACGGCCACCAGTCACATCAACCGGCTCATCGCCGGATCCATCCCCGCCGCTGCGCAGAAGGCACAGCCGCTCGACACCAACACCATCGGCAACGACGACACCCGCACGACCACCAGCAGTCACGCGGAAGTGCGGCTCCTCACCGACACGGGTGGCAAGAAGGCGGGAACCATTCTCTCCACTCGGAGTGGGTACACGGTGTCCGTACTTCGGCGGCTCGTTGCGTATGGCAGCGCTGAACTCGTCAGTGGTGAGCTCGGCGAGATGACGCTCTTCGACCAGGATGCCGAAGCTTCGCGGGAAGCGCAGGCAGAGCGGTGGGCTGACGCGACCGAGTGCCCAGTGTCGCAATAGCGGGCACGCTTCCGCAGGGCGATGCTGATCGGTGCCCGGCACCCACCAGTGCTGGGCACCGATTCCGACCTGATACTGACCAGCGAGAGCGGGTAGGCCGATAGGACTGACCGTGTTGTCACTCGTCACGCTCGCCACGCCACCCTTCGTCGTGTTCGGAATTGATATCGGCTCAGCGGTTCCAGTGCTGGGCTCGGTGGTGCAATGGATAAGCCTGGTAGCGAGCGTCGTGGCAATCGTCTTGACGATTAGAGCTGCACGGAGGGCAGGTGCTCGGGACCTCCGGGAACAGGTCTCGGCGGTCTTCATCCGGCGCGAGAACTTTCCTGATTTGGACGTGCCCACGCGTCAGACAACCATCGTCAATCAGAGCCAACAGTCATTGTGGGACGTTGTTGTCGAGGAGCAACCGCCGGGCGAGAAGGTCGTCCGCTACAAGCTGCAGACACTCGGCGAGCTCAAGGCCGGCGAACGTAGGACCCACTCCACCTATGGCAAGGACGTGCGAGTGACGCTCATCGCTACCGACTATCAAGGCCGGAATTGGGAGCAGCGCGTCGATGTACCCGGCAAGTGGAAGCAGTCGAGTCGGGACGCCCGAGACCTGCATGACAAAGCGAACCCCTCGAAGCTGGACTGACCTCGCTGAAGGATTACCCAAGGGTAGACCCGACTCGATCGAGGCCCGGATCGGCGGGTGGGGGGTACCCCCTCGCCGAGGGTGGCGGTAACCGCCGGATAGCAGTTCTCATCCTGCGTGCGCCGTTCCTCTGTTTTTCGCCGCGCAAAAGCCCTGTTCAGCGGCCGATTCGGCCGAAAACGGCCTCAGACGTGCCCTCAAACTCGGCGGGCACGCTGGCGCTACTTCCGCGCGAATCCGGCGATTATCCGTTTCATCGGGCCAGGAGAGTATTCCGAAGGCGCAGCAGGGCCGCTCAGTGACTTCGGTGCGGAACTTGCATGTAGACAGGCGGAACCGGGCCATTTTCGGCTCATAAAGGCCGAAAACTGTTAGAATTAGAGCGCCTGCTGAAGCTCGCAGGTAAGTCGAGATGTTCACTCTCTCGGCTGCTCTCGCCGTAAGTGCTTACTGCGCCGGGACGCAGTTCTCGTTCTGGCTGGGTGCGTGTCTGCCCCGGTCGTCATCATCGGCAGGGATCGTAGTGCTCCCAAAGGTCAGGCCGTCGACCAGTTCTTAGATGCTCGTCCGAAGAGCTCGTCCGGCAGCTTTGGCCGTGCTGATGGTGTTTAGCTCTCGAAGCCCGAGGAGGGCCTCATGCTCAGTCTTAGCAAGCTCATCGCCGCACTGTCGGAGAACGGCATCGTGCACGTCGGCCTCGAGCCGCCGCCCTCGTCTCAGCCGGGATGGTGGCTGCAGGTGAACCCGGACGACCTCGACGACCCGGCGAACACGAACGGACTCCACAAGTGGAGGGACGAGCGATGACGTGGAATCGGAAGGCAGACCTCAAGGGCCCGCGTGGCCCCCAGGGCGACCCGGGCGATCCGTCGGCGGCCGTCTTCTCGGCGTTCCAGAGCGCGGGGATCGCGTCGCTACGGACAAACCTGATCCAGAACCCCGCGTTCGGTGTCGACCTTGCCGGCTGGAAGACGGTCGCCGGCACCGGCGGTACCACGACGTTCACCCGTCAGGCGTGCTCGTTCCAGGCAGGGTACTCCGCTCGGATCACGTGGACGACGGGTCCTACGGCGCAGGGCGGTGGCGTCGCTTACGACGCGCAGCCGATTCCTGCCGGCGCGACGCGGATGGCGGCGTCGGCGAAGATCAAGCTGAGCGCGACGCGGAAGGTGCGTTTCTCGTTCCAGTGGCGGACCTCGGCAGGGGCGTACATCTCGGACACGTTCACCACGGCAACCACGGTTGCGGCTGGTGATGTGACCGTGCTGACGTTCGCGGCCAACGTGCCAGCGACCGCCGCCACTGTGCAGGTCTCGATCCTCGAGGCCGGGGCGGACACCCTCTGGGTTGCCGGCGACTCGATGGAGTACACGAACGTTCTGCTCGAGAGCGTCGCCTCCACCGCGGTCGCGCCGGGCTCCTACTTCGATGGCAGCAGCCCGCTCTCGGCGTGGGCGGGCACGAATCACGCGTCGATCTCTCAAGGGCTGTCCGTCGGCGGGTACGTCAGAGTGGTCGAGGGGCCGCTCTCGTTCCTCGACGGCAGGGTCGGGGGTAACGCATCCGGAATCGACAACGCGGCCGCGTTCAACAGAGCGATGGCGCTGCTCGCGCCTGCCGGCGGTGAGCTGTTCGTACCACCCGGCATCTACAAGTTCGCGACGCGACCCGACAACGTCCCGGGCGGCGTGTGGGTACGCGGCACCGGCTACGACTACGCGATCCCGGGGCGAGCGTCACGCATGTCGGTGTTCCAAGCCACCGCGGCGATGGACAACTTCATCCGCCTCGGCTCGAGCGCCACGTCGAACGCAGCCGGTCAGACCGGAGCCTCGCTCGCGGAAATCATCATCGACGGCAATAACCTGCCCGACACCGTCGTCCAGACGCTGGGACGGCGCAACAACCTGCAGAACGTGCAGATCCAGTCGGGCAAGGTCCGCGCCTTCCACGTGGCCGGCCAGAACATGCGGTTCGTCGGCGGCGTCGTCCACCAGGACAACGTCGGAGACTGCATCCTCGTCGACGGGGCTGGCGTCATCGACAACAAGATTTGGGACGCCCAGATCCGAGGCATGGGCACAGTCGGTGCCGGCGTTCACCTCGTCAACGGCGGGAACCTCGACGTCGAACGCAACCACCTGTGGGCGGGAGGGAACGGTGTCCCGCACGACGCCGTCGCCCTCATCTGGCTCGAAGCCACGACGGCCGGGGCGACCTCGAACAACGTCGTCGGTCAGGTTCTCATCGACGGGAACACGATCGAGGGTGTCCTCGGCGCTGAGATCATGTTCCAGGGTCGCGACGCGGCGAGCATCATCAGGAACGTCGTCGTGGCAAACAACCGGTTCTACCAGAACAACGACGCGCCGGACGACCTGTACTCGGTGCTCGCTCTCCGCGGCGGCCAGATCTCCGGATTGGCAGTCGGCCCGAACATGTTCGGCGGGTCGGGTGCCACGGCGATGTACAAGTCCTTCGTCGACATCGACGCGGACGTGGTGTCGCTGAAGCGGTCCTCGTTCGACGGGAACGTCGGCCACTATGCGCGGAAGTGGGCGTCGGGAGCAAACGCGGCGCTGCTCACCGCCGACCAGGTCGGCATGAACCACACCAACAACGGTGCCGCCGACCTCAGGACGCGCGACATCGGACGTGTCGACCTCGGCATAGCGGACGGGGTGAAGACCACGTTCAGCTTCAACCACCGGTTGGTCACGTCGCCGGCTTCTGTCCGGCTCACCGCAGCCTCACCGGCTGCTGCGGGACCGCACTACGTCGTGTCCGACGCCGCGCAGATCAACATCACGTTCACCACTCCGCCGGCTCCGGGTGCTGTTCGCTTCGACTACGAGGCCAACTGCTAGCTCGGCAACGACTAGACCCCCTCGAGTTTCCTTCGGGAACTCGAGGGGGTCTTTCGTCGTTTCCGGCGTGCTAGCTTCTCGTCGTGGGGTCAGCGGATAGCCGAGTCGCGTTCAAATTTGCTGATGGACTGCGAGCGATCGCGGCAATCGGCGTGGCCCTCTTCCACACCTACACGTATACCGGGATGTCGGAGCAGAACCAGCAGCTCCCCATCGTCTTCAAGGTCCTGAACCTCGGGGACTTCGCCGTCGCCGTGTTCATCGTCCTCTCCGGCTTCGTGTTGATGCTGCCCGTTGCGAAGACCACTGACCTGTCGCTCCGCGGCGGCGTCACCGGGTTCTTGAAGCGTCGAGCTCGCCGCATCCTGCCGCCGTACTATGCCGCGCTGATCGCCTACCTCATCGTCATCCTGGTGATCCCCGGATTGAACGAGAAGACCGGGACAGCCTGGGACTCAAAGGTCCCGGTCACAGTCGGCGGCGTCGTGTCCCACCTGCTAATGCTCCACAACCTGTCGCCGGACTGGGTCTACCAGGTCGACGGACCCGCCTGGTCGGTGGCGACAGAGTGGCAGATCTACTTCGCGATGCCGTTGCTGCTGCTGCCGCTGTGGCGACGCTTCGGTGGCCGTGTCGCTGTCACGATCGCGGTCATCCTTGGTTGGGCGGTGCACTTCCTTCTCCCGCAGGTCGACGTGGCGCACTTCTGGTTCCTCGGCCTGTTCGCGTTGGGGATGGCGGCCGGCTGGTACGTGCACAAGGGGACTGCACGTGTGAGTGGTGGGCTCGTCACCGCGTCCCTCGTCGTGACGCTCGTGCCCGCGGCCGCCGCGTTCGGCCTCGTCCATCGGTTCGCGTGGCTCAGTGAGACGGCGGTGGGCGCAGCAGTTGCGCTCCTCCTCGTGTGGATGGCGCAGCGGACCGTGAGCGGTGAGACGACGTGGGCTCATCGGCTGCTCGAGTGGCGTCCGCTGGTGCAGGTGGGGAACTGGTCATACAGCCTCTACCTCGTCCACAGCCCGATCGTCGGCATAGCGAACCTCGTCCTCCTGCCCGTCCAGATGCCGCTGCTCGTACGCTTCTTGCTCCTCGCGCTGGTAGCGCTGCCGATCGCAGCTGCAATCAGCTACGGCTTCCACGGGCTGGTGGAGCGGCGATTCATGACCAGCCATCAACAGTCGGTTCGCCACACGGATGAGGCGCGGCGTACCACCGCCGCCACACGCTGATCGCTGCTCGGCCCCACGAAGAGCTCGCTCAAAGCCTGCTGCGCTGACGCTCCCGGGCGCTAAACTTTGTTTGTGGGGCCACCCCGCTCGACGGTTGGGTAGGCGCGTAGCGCTGCGATCGGCGGGAGAACTACCCAGAGTTTCATCGAGTCGACCGGCGGTTCCCCGGCGACGCGGTACCCCTTCGCTCCGATCCGATCGAGTTGCGGAGCATACGATGCGGCCTTCGCTCGCGCGAGGTAGCCCACCTTCCGCGTCGCGTCGTACACGGCAACCGCGTTCAAGTCGTGTTGGTTCTTTGGCTCCCGGACGAGCATGTACGCATCCCCGCCGACAGTCTTGCGCTTGCTGTGAGGCACGACGTGTGCTGTCCCCACGATCCGCAGTCGGGCTCCGCCCAGCGGGCGTAGGTCGGCGGTCATCTCCTCGGCGATGTTGAGCCGAGCCAGAGCTGTCCGAGGAGTCCGAGCCGGTGGGCAGGTAACTTCCTCAGTCTGCGCCTGATTGGCCGCCGCCGCAGGTTCCGGCGGCGGCGTTGCTGGATCCTCGTGCCGGTGTGGGCGACCGCGGACGAACACGACCAAGGCGACCGCGGCGACCGCAAGCAGGAGCGCGATGACCAGAAGGACCACGCCACCACACTACCGAGGCCGAGCAACGACCGGGATAGTTGCCGACCGATGCCGCTACCCGCGACGATTCCCTCGGGTTCCCTCGGGTTCCCTTTGGGAACCCGCGGGGTCCCCCAACTGGGGACGGTCCACCAGCGCCTTAGCCCGCTAATCTCCAACAGATCCTGAGGGGGACTCCATGTACGAAGACTCTGGCGCGAGCGTCGCCGGAAGCCTGGTCGGTGTCATCATCATCGCCGTCGTCAGCCTGCTGATCCTGTTCGTCATCATCCGCACCGCCGTCACGCAAGGCATGAACGCGCACTACAAGACCGTCCGCCGCTTCCAAGCGACCGGTGAGTGGCGTTACAGCACGGATGGCAAGTCGAAGCCACTCGACCTCGAGCAGTAGAAATGGCTGACACTCTCATCACGGTGCTCACCGCGGTTGGCCCGCCGGCGTTGGCCGTCGCGGGGAAGATCGCTCTTTCGAACCGAGAGCCGACACAGCTCAAGCGCATGAAGCGACACTCTGATCTCCTCGAACACCTGCCAGCAGACGCGCAGGTCCACATGGAGCGCTTGCTCGCTGCTGAGTCGGAAAATTACGCTGATGACCAGATCTTTCGGATGAAACGGAAGCTCGATGGCGGTTCGCTCGCCGCTCTGATCTTCGTCGGAGTCCTGACGGCAGGCGTGATCGTTGCTGGCTTCGCCCTCGCGGGCGTCCTGCACGCGCCGTGGGTCCACTTCATCACGGGCACGGTTGCCCTCTTCGGCCTGCTCCTGATGATCGTCGGGCTAGGACAGGTGTGGAAGGATCCGGAAGCATCGAGTCAGTCGAGGCAGTCTTCGAACCCGGAATCCGCAGTGTGAAATACGTACGTCTTGTTGTCAATGTCGACACGCCGCGTGCCCCCCGAACGGGGGGTACGCAGGGGTGGTGATTGCCACTCGGTATCAAGTAGCGTAACGATCATAAACACCGACCCCGCTGTCTATCGCCGACGTTCGCGTCAAGGATAGTTCAAGGGTCGGTTTTCTTTTTCCGGGGGCCTGCGCGTTTTGTCTGACATAAAGCCACACCTGACGTATGAGCAGCAGCTAAAGAAAATCACCGACCGGGGGCTTTCCAACAGCAATAGAGAAGCGGCTATTGCTGCTTTAAAGCGAGTTGGCTATTACCGACTTTCGGCCTACACCTACCCGTTCCGCATCCGCGAGGCAGACGGTCGAGTGCTAGATGATTTCGAGCCCGATGCCACGCTCGAGGATGCCCTCAGGCTTTATGCCTTCGATGCCAAGATTCGATCTATTTTGCTCGAGGGGCTGAATGCCATTGAAATCGGTCTGTCGGTGCAGATAGGCTATACACTTGGCAAACGAGACCCGCTCGGGCATATCGGCACCGACCACCTGAACTTTGCGCGTTGCGCCGAGTTGGTCGGCAAGCCGGAGGATAAGAAGACGCGATACGAGGCCTGGCATGCCCGGTACGAAAAGCTTCGTGGCGACGCTAAAGACGAAGAGTACGTCAAGCACCACATGCGGGAATATGACGGCCGCCTTCCGATCTGGGTAGCAACCGAGTTCATGGACTTCGGGTGCCTCGTTTGGCTCTTTGATTTGCTCGTGCCCGAGGATAAGAAGAAGATCACGGAAAGCTTTGGGCTCAATAGGGAAGCCTACGGAGTGCTTCATCGATGGCTGAAGGCCCTCAATATCCTACGGAACAACGCTGCGCACAGTAACCGGGTGTGGAATCGGGTTACAGTGGACGCTCCGCCGAAGTTCCCAAACAAGTTTGTAGATGAGCGACTTCATCACACGAATGCCATCGAGAATCCAGCAAGACTCCGACTATATGTTGCCGCAGCGATGATCGCTTACCTAACGACCCAGGTGGACCCGGGTACGCAGTGGCCTCGGTCATTCGCCACTCAGGCCAAGAAGCTTGGATCAGTTCGCGGCCGCACCTTACAAACGGAGATGGGGTTCCCTGATGACTGGGCGACGAAGCCCCTGTGGCACTGGCTGCCGCGGTTTTAGTTGAGCTCTGGCCAAGCCGATCGTTTAGTTAGCGCCTCCGGTCGAACGGCATCCCTCCACACCCACGCCGAGTCTGTAGTTTGGCCTGAGCCCCACTCGACGAGGACAGCGCGATCAGTCCAAGCGATGACGCGCGCCTCGACCTCAAGGATGCGGTCAGAAAACACCACCCAAGCCAGCACCGGGTCTGGCTTGGGCAAGTCGAAAACCGGACCGCCGTACGCCGCTTCGGGCAGCGAGAGCGCCGGACCTGTCGACCATCGGTCGCGTCGTCTTCTGGCCACGCATCGACGGTAACTAGGGCCACCGACAGCGTTGTGGGTGGTGCCTAGAGCTTTGAGAGTGATGCCGCGGAAGCTGCTGCAGCATCCCATTCGATCACGGCGTCCGCAGCCGCAGCATGGAACTTCACGCGTCCGCGCACTGCCGTCTCCGTAGCGGTGAACAGCTGATTGCTGAGGCCAGCAACGAGAACAGCGGCGGCGTCCTGCAGATCCCGGTATGCCGACAGGTCCTTGCCGTCCAGCTTCTTCGCGAGCGGCTTAGCGGCGGCAGCTGCTTCCTTACGCGCCTCAGCGCTCGCCTCTGCTGCATGGTCGATAGCCCAAGTCCGGAGCGCAGCAAGGAGCGTGGCCGCTTCGTCGTGCGCTGCAGCCGAGACGGAGGCCACCCGCGTGTAACGGTTCGCAGCCATCTCTACGAGTCCTTCGGACTGGAGGCGCGCGATCGCTTCGCGGACGGGTGTACGAGAGACGCCAAGCCAACTGGTCAACTCGTCGTCGTTGAGGCGTTCGCCGGCAACGAGTGTCCCGTCTTCAATCGCACCGAGCATCTGTTCGTAGACGACATCACGAAGGAGACGGCGGGGACCCTGGGCTGCTGCTGACGTGGGTACAGGCATGACGACACCATATCCCGGATATCAGCGCGCGTTCCGGTCTAGGTGCCGGCGGAAGACGTAGTCGCGGTCCACCAGCACCTCCTGCAGTCGTCCCTGCCACGACGTCTGCACCAGCACAGCCACCTCACACGACGCAACCGCGAAGCACTTGAGATGCAGCTTGCCCGGGATCTGCTCGAACGCGATGTCGGCCCACACCGGCTGCGGAGGGTCGATCGTCGCCAGGGGGCCGGCGAGCTTGGGGTCCAAGCTCACCGGCTGGTGCAGGGTGATGTCCTGATGCTCCGGGGGAGACCACTGGTGCTCGGCCATGCGGTGATGCTGCCGCCGGCCGCCGACATCGCTACTCCGCGCCCTTGAAGTAGACGGAGGCGTCTGCACCCGCGAAGGCGCGGATGACCCAGGTACCACCGGACACGGCTGCCGTCGGCACCTTCGCGCAGACAGTTCCGGTTTGTGAGGCATTGGGGTACATCGGTTGAGCCGCGAGGACGTCTGATCCCGGCAGCTGCCCGCACTCACCGATGCTCTGGTAGGAGTTGCCGTCATTGCCGACGTAGTAGACGCCCCAACTCGAGGTTGGGCTGGCCCCGTCTGCTGGGCTTTCGGCGCTCGTGCCATAGGCGACCGTTCCCAGGACGAAGTTCTCACCAGCAGCAGGCGCAGTATTGAACTCGTTCGCCGCCTTGATGTCCGGCCAGCCGTCGGCTTTCGTGCTCTGCCATGTGAAGGTCCAGATCGACGTCGCGTCGTACTGCACAGGCTTGCTGTAGTCGTACGGGTTCTCGCGGCTACCCACTTGGGGTGCAGCAGCAGCCGAAGGCGACTGCGTCGTGGTGGGAGTTGCGCGTGCCGCTGTCGGCGTCGTGTCACTCTCCACCGGCCCGCCGCTAGAGCAACCGACGAGCACGAGAGCGGCTGCGCCTGCGATGGTGAACGTGGCTAAAGTGCGACTGATCCTCACTCGTGGATCGTAAACCACCGTTGACGCCGGCCGCTGTCCCCTGGCTGAGGGGCGTTAGCCGTGACTTCGGGGCCGTGCTGAACCTGCTAAGCGTCGGGCGCACAAGATGCTCGGGGGCGGTCGATAGAGCTCACGGCCGGCCTGCCCGGAGCCAAGCGGCGTAGCGGGACGCGGCCTCCCGATCGACAATCCATTTCGTTCCGTTCGGCTGCGTCGCCGACAGATCACCGCTGCGGATGTCATTGCGAACGTACTGGGCGGACATACCAGTCACGGCCGCGACGTCGGCCACGCTGTAGAGCAGCTTGCGCTCGTCGGCTTCCGGCCCGGACCGCGACGCTGCGGCCACGCGCTCGACCTCCTCCCGGACGATCCGTCTGATGATGCTCTCGATGCCGCCTTCAGGGACGCTCATCGAGGTTCCGCATGAACGAGCTCGGGTCTCGGCCGGTCAGCAATGCGATGTAGACGATCTCCGTGAAGGTGATGTGCCGTTCCCCTCGCAGCTTCCGATACAGGCTCGAGACCGACATGTGCGCTCGTGGTGCCGCCTCCTCGACCGTCATCCCCGCTTCGCGTAGCGCTGCCCGCATTCTCTTCGCCACCAAGCGATTCGATTCATCTATTTCCATGCCGTGCAGCCTGCACGGCGTCGCTTCTCCACATGGGTCAGACCTAACGGCGTCCTCTCAGCGACCGTTGTCCAAGACATGCGCGAAGTCTGCGACGTCCGGCTACGTCTGGGTCTCCGCGTCTAGGTTGCCGACATGAATGAGAACGCTGTCGACATCAACGGGTTGGCGGAGCTCCTGTCGATCTCCGTGTGGAAAGCACGTGAGCTCGGCACGATCCCGCCTTCCCGTCGTTTCGCGTCGGACGCGTTCACCGGTTCTGGCCCTCTGAGGTGCGCGAACATCTGCAACGAGAGCGCGCACTGAGGGACCCGTGGAATCAGTCGCCTCAGTCGCTCGGCCGGAAGCGAAAGCGTAATAGTGACGCCGCTTCGCAGCAGCGCCGCATGCGCTCCTAGTCCGCAGCCAGTCCGCAAAACCTCCACCACGGGGCTACTTCCAGCGCATCTCACCGACGGTCAAACCCGCGTGGCTCCGCCGCTCACACGCACGTACACCACCCGGCAACACCCAAGCACGACTACGCGATGTACACCGAGGACGCGCAGGGGGCGGACGGCCTGCTCCTGTCCCTGGCCGACGGCTCCGTGCCACCGGGTGTCGGCGCCTACGGTGCCGCCCTCGGGTACTCCTGCCGGGCCGCGGACACGCAGGGACAGTCGACCTGCACGCTGCCCGGTCTGCCGGGCGCGTTCGCGGCCGTGGCCCTCGACCAGTACGGCAACTTCTCGCTGCCGTTCAACGACAGCGGCCCTGGTCGCACCCCCGACACCGTGACGATCCGGGGTTCCGGTGACGGCACGACCGGGTACCGCTTCGTCCAGCACGCCGTGATCAACGGCGGGGTGGCGACCGGTTCCCGCGTCCCGCGGAAGGTGCGTGTCGTCCTGCAGCCCGAGGACGACGGCCTGACCCTCACCGTCCGGCTGTCCTTCCCCGGCGGTGCCGACCGCACCGTACTCGACCACGTGCAGTTGCAGGGCACGGGCCAGTCGCCGCTCCCGGAGACCCTCCGGCTGGGCTTCACCGCGGCCACCGGGTCGTTCCGGAGCGTGCACGAGATCGACGCGCTCCGTGTGGCCCAGCCCGCCGACCTCCGTGTCGAGCACGACATGCCGCCGGTCGTCGCCGGGGACCGTGTCCGGTACACCGTCACGGCGTCGAACGTCGGGGTGAACCCATCCGCCCCGAGCCCGGTGACGGTGGACGTCCCCGACCAGCTCCGTGACGTCACGTGGGCGTGCAGCGTGCCCGGCCCCTCGGCCTGCCGTGACGCGTCGGGAAGCGGAGACGTCTCGACCGCGGTCGGACTCACCCGCGGTGCCGCGGCGACGTTCACGATCGAGGGGCGACTCGACCCCGGGGCCTCCGGTCAGATCGCGAGCACGGCGACGATCGACACCGCTCCCGGGCTGTCCGACACGAACCCGTCGGACAACAGCTCGCGGGCTGCGGCGCCCGTCGCCACGATCGCCCAGGTGTCGACCGACAAGAGCGTGACCCCGGGACAGGTCGAGCCGGGTGACGAGCTCGAGTACACCGTGACCGCACGCAACGACGGTCCGTCGACCGCGCGCGACGTGGGGGCCGTCGACGACTTGCCGGCGCAGCTGGCGTTCGTCGGTCCGGGTGGTCCAGGTGGCTCGGGTGGTGCGTGCACCGCTGCGGGGCAGCGGGTGACGTGCACCGGTGGCGGGGACCTGGCGCCGGGACAGGAGCACGCCTTCCAGTTCCGGGCGCGGCTCGACCCGCAGTACTCCGGAGACGGTTCCGACGTGGTGAACGTGGCCACCGGGACTTCCCCGACCGACCCGGACGGTGGCGAGGAGTCGCCCGAGGTGCCGATCCAGGTCGTCGACCCGGACGAGCCGGGTGACCCGGACGGGCCCGGAGAGCCTGACGGGCCCGGTGACCCGGACGGGCCCGGCGACCCGGACGGGCCCGGTGAGCCGGACGGGCCCGGCGACCCGGACGGGCCGGGCGACCCGGACGGCCCCGGCGGGACCGGAGGGCCGGACGTGACAGCGACGCCGGGCACCGGCGGGCTACCGGGCGCGGTCCCCGGACCGGGCGGGCCGAGCGCCTCGACCCCGGCGGGCACTGAACCGGGGGACGCGGCACCGCCACGGGCGGGCGCGCTGGCCTACACGGGAGTGCAGGGACTGGCGCTCGTGGGGCTGACCGGGCTCCTGCTCACGACCGCCGGGGTCATCGTGTGGGTGCTCCGCCGCCGCCGGACCCATGTCGGAGCGGAGTCCACCGAGTCGTGGCAGGTCACCGAGCAGAGCGCCGAGACCGGCCGGTGCGCGCAGACGGACCAGTGCACGCAGACGGACCAGTGCACGCAGGCGGGACAGTGCGCGGGCCGGTGCTCGGGATCGGGCCTGTTCTCCGAGTTGGCCCAGCAGGCCGGACGGGGGTAGGGCACCGGCGGGGTGGGCGCACCGCCCACCCCGCCGCGGTCCCGCCGGACAGGTCCCCACATCGACGGCGGTAGGATCGAGCGTACGAACCGACAGCCCGAGAGAGGTCCCGTGTCCCACTCCGTGGACGACGCCGCGCAGCGAGCACGGTACTGGCCGGTCCCGGTCCTCCGGGCCGTCCCGGCAGCCGTGATCGCGATGGTGATCACGTTCTCCCCGAACCACTCGGCCGGCTTCGGCCTGGTGCTGTTCGGTGTCTTCGCCCTCGTGGACGGCGCGGTGCTCGCCTGGGGCAGCGCGTCCCGGCTCCCCGGGGACGATCGCTCACGACGGTCGGGTCTCGCGCAGGCCGCGCTCTCGGTCGTGGCCGGTGTCGCGGCGCTCGCATGCAACGGACTCGGACTGCCGGCGTTCATCACCCTGGTCGTGGCGTTCGCCGTCCTGACCGGCGCACTCGAACTGTCACAGGGTCTGCGGGCCCGTCGGCGCTCGCCGTTCGCCCGCGACTGGATGACGGTCGGCGGCCTCACGCTGTTGCTCGCGATCGCGTTCCTGCTGACGCCGCCGGACTACTCGCAGCAGCTCGGCGGGGTGGAGCGGGTGACCGGCACCCTCGACGCGTCGATCGTCCTGGTCGGTCTCCTCGGCGCCTACCTCGCCATCGCGGCGGTCTTCCACCTGATCGCCGGCCTCTCGCACAAGTGGGGAACGGCTGCCCCGGCGGTCGCCCCGGACGGAGCACCACACGTATGAGCACCCCCACCCGCCGCGACCGTCTGCGTCCCGCCGAGCTCCTCGGGATGTCCGCCGTGATCGCGGTCGTCGTCGGGCTCGTCGTGCTGATGTCGACGCGTGAACCCACGCTGTCGTTGATCTTCTTCGGTGTGAGCTTCGTCGTCGTGGTCGTCGTGATGGCCATGCTCCAGCTGACCTCGACGACCGACCAGGACGACAACGACATGCTCGGCGGCCACAACACCCCCGGACGAGGAGACGACGACGGCTTCCACTGAGTCCGAGACCCGACGAACCACGTCGGGATCGCACCGACCCGAGCAGGGTGACCCGGGCCTCCCGGCCCGCTACCGCCACCGGTACCTGATCCTCGCGGTCTGCTGCATGAGCCTGTTCATCGTGTCGATGGACGCCACCGTGGTGAACGTCGCACTGCCGTCCATCGGCCGCGAACTCCACAGCACGATCTCCGGCCTGCAGTGGACCATCGACGCCTACACGCTCGTCCTCGCCAGCCTGCTGCTGCTCTCCGGTTCGACGGCGGACCGCATCGGCCGGCGCACGACGTTCCAGGTCGGGCTCGCGCTCTTCACGGCCGGGTCGCTGCTGTGCTCGCTCGCGCCGAGCGTCGGCTGGCTCGTCGTCTTCCGCATGGTCCAGGCGGTCGGCGGGTCGATGATGAACCCGGTCGCGATGAGCATCATCACGGCGACCTTCGACGACGCGAAGGAGCGAGCGCGCGCCGTCGGTGTCTGGGGCGCGGTCGTCGGTGTCTCGATGGGTGTCGGACCGCTGGTCGGTGGCGCGCTGACGGACACCGTGGGATGGCGGGCGATCTTCCTCATCAACGTCCCGATCGGGATCGCCGCGGTCGTGCTGACGTTCCTCTTCGTCCCGGAGTCGCGTTCGCCGAAGCCGCGGAAGCTCGACCCGCTCGGGCAGGGCATCGTCATCGTGCTGCTCGCGAGCCTGGTCGGCGGTCTCATCGAGGGTCCGCGCCTGGGCTGGGCGTCGCCCGGCGCGCTCGGGCTCTTCGTCCTCGCGGCCGCGGCGCTGGTCGCCCTCGTGGTCGTCGAGGGGCGCACCGCCGAGCCGCTGATCGACCTCCGGTTCTTCCGGAGCATCCCGTTCTCCTCCGCCGTCGGCACCGCACTCGTGGCGTTCGGTGCCAACGGGGCGTTCCTGTTCCTCAGCGCGCTCTACCTGCAGGAGGTCCGGGGGATGACCCCGTTCGAGGCGGGCCTCTGGACGCTGCCCTCCGCCCTGATGACGATGCTCGTGTCGCCGATCTCCGGCCGGCTCATCGGCACCGTCGGTACGAGGGTGCCGCTCGTCCTCGCCGGCATCGGGATCGCCGGTGCCGGTGCGGTCCTGACGACCGTGCAGGCGTCGACGCCGATGTGGGTCCTGGTGGCGGCGTTCGTGCTGTTCGGCTTCGGGTTCGGCATGGTGAACGCACCCATCACGAACACCGCGGTGTCGGGGATGCCCCGTGCCCAGTCCGGCTCCGCTGCCGCCGTCGCCTCGACCAGCCGGCAGACCGGGGTGTCGCTCGGAGTCGCCCTCGCCGGGACCGTCACCGGGGCCAGCGCGGTCGCGACGGTCGGGTCCGGGTTCGCGGTGGCCACGCACCCGATGTGGTGGATCGTCGTCGGGATCGGTACGGCGATCGTCCTCGTGGGCTTCCTGTCGACCACGACGGCCGCGCGACGGTCCGTCGAGAGCATCGCGCCGCTGCTCCGCGGCTGACGCACGGGCGGCGGTACCGCTCGGTGCGGCCACCCGGTGCCGGAAACCCGTCGCCCGGGACGCCATCGCTCGGGACCCCACCGCCCGTGACGCCCGTGCCCGTGACGCCCGTGCCCGCGACGCCCACGCCCACGCCCGCGACGTCAGCGCCGCGACGTCAGCGCCCGCGACGTCAACGCCGCGCTGCGACGATCGCCCGGGCCAGCGCCTGCGTCGCCCGGTTGGGTTCCGGGTCGCTGCGCATCGCGAGACCGATCCGGAGCGGCTCGACCTCGTCCTCGAGCTCCAGCACGGCACCGTCGTGGCGGACGCCCGAGTCCGGGACGACGCCCACGCCGATGCCCGCCGACGCGAAGCGCACCACGGCCGGCATGTCGTTCATCTCGGCGACCACCCGGCGCCGGATGCCGAGTCGGTCGAGTACGCCGTCCAGGATCATCCGGTTGCCGAACCCGTGCGCGGTGTCCACGAAGGACTCGTCGGCCAGCTCCGCCAGCGACACCGAGGAGCGACCGGCGAGCGGGTGGTCGGCGGCGACGAACACCCGGAACGGCATCTCGCGCAGGGGTTCGACGACGACACCGGACGGGGTCGTCGGCAGGCCGGTGTACGCGAGGTCCAGCCGTCCCGCGACCAGGTCCTGCACGAGCCCCGTGGTCCCGCTCGGTGAGGTCATGAGCTCGACGGCGACCAGCGGATGGCGCTGCCGGAAGCCGCGCAGGACCCCGGTCAGGTCGACGATGTCCATGCTCGTGAAGATCCCCAACCGGACCCGGCCGCGGAGTTCGGCGTCGGACACCGCGGCGACGTCGCGCATCCGGTCGAGCGACTCGAGGACGGCGCGGGCATGGGGCAGCAGGTCCTCGCCGGTGGCGGTCAGGACGAGGCGTCGGCCGCCGCGCTCGAAGAGCCGCACTCCGAGCGTCCGTTCCAGGCTCGCGATGCCGGCCGAAACGGTCGACTGTGCCGCCCAGAGCCGTTCGGCCGCACGGGTGACGCTGCCCTCGGCCGCGACGGTGACGAACTGTTCGAGCAGACGCGTCTCCATGCCGCCATCATCGACGACATCGATGGCGCACATCAAGATGATCCGTTTGACCCGATGGGCAGGCCGCGCGAGCATCGGAGCATGTCAACCGTCATCGAATCCCCGGCGACCGGCTCACCGGCCACAGCTCCGGCCCCTCGTGGCCGTCGTGCGCACACCCGCCGGCGCCACGGCTACGGCTTCTGGGCCGTCGCCTTCGCGTTCACCTCGGTGATGGCCTTCGCGACCGTCCCCGCGCCGCTCTACGTCATCTACCAGGCCCGAGACGGCTTCCCGACCTTCACCACGACCGTCGTCTTCGCCGCCTACGGGCTCGGCGTGGTCGGGTCGCTGTGGCTCGCCGGACACCTCAGCGACGTGCACGGTCGTCGCCCGCTCATCCTGGTCTCGATCGCGCTGGAACTCGTCGCCGCGGTCCTGTTCCTGGTCTGGAACGACGTGACGGGTCTGATCGTCGCGCGACTGGTCACCGGTCTCGGCGTCGGCACCCTGACCGCCACGGCGACCGCGCACCTCGGCGAACTCAAGGTCCGGGCGACCGGCGACGAGTCCTCCGCGAAGGGCGCGAGCGTCGCAGCCGGCGTGGTGAACCTCGGCGGCCTCTCCCTCGGCGCACTCATCGGCGGCGCACTGGCCGAGTTCGTCGGGCAGCCGCTGATGGTCCCGTACGTGGTGTTCGTCGTCGCCCTCGTGATCGCGTTCGTGGTCGTCCTCGCCGTCCCGGAGACCGTCGACCGTCCGACCGAGCCCGTGCCGTACCACCCGCAGCCACTGCGGGCACCCGAGGGCCAGGGCGCCGCGTTCTGGGCTGCCGGCACCGGTGCCTTCGCCGCGCTCGCCGTGCAGGGGCTCTTCACGTCGGTCGCGCCGACGTTCCTCGGAACCACCTTCCACGTGACCGACCGGCTGGCCGCTGGCGCGACGACCTTCGGCGTCTTCGCCGCGAGTGCCCTGTCCCAGGTCGTGTTCGCGAAGCTCCCGCAGCGCACCCAGATCCGTCTCGGCGTCGTCCTGCTGGTCGGCGGGCTCGCCGTCCTCGCGGTGTCCGCGGTGGTCCTCCAGGTCGCTGGCTTCATCGGCGGCGGCGTCGTCGCCGGTGCCGGTGTCGGGCTGCTCTTCCGCGCCTCCATCGGGAGCGCCGGTGCGCTCGTCGGCCCGGAGGAGCGTGGCGGGGTCCTCGCCGCCACCTTCCTCATCGCCTACGCCGGGCTCACCGTGCCGGTCGTCGCGGTCGGTGCCGCGCTGCTCGTCCTGCCCACCCTGCCGGTGCTCATCGGGTACGTGGTGCTCGTCGCGGCGCTCGCGGTCTTCGCCGGAGCCCGACTGGCCGCACGCGCCTGACCGGCACGCGCCTCCCGGCCGAAACGGTCCGTCTGCGCGAGACGCCGCGGACTCGGCGAGACACCGCCCGATCCAGCGGCGTCTCGCCCGCCCGGCGGCGTCTCGGGCACACGGCCCCCGGCCGGGAGGCCCGCACCCCCTCCGGCATACTGGCCGCATGCCCGCGAAGCGCTCCCGTTCCACCCTGACCGGCATCGCCGCCGCGGTCGCCGCCGTCGTCGTGATCGGCGGCTTCGCGCTGACGAACGCCCGGGAGGGTGACGACGCCGTCCTCTCCGCGGCTCCCTCGGCGACCGCGACCGCTCCGGCCGGCCAGGGCAGCGCCGGGGGCAGCACCGACAGCGGCGGCGCCGACACCGGCAGTACCGAGACCAGCAGCGACAGCAGCGTCGCGGTCATCACCCGCAACGGCCCGGACCTTCCCGGCACCGCGGTCCTCGACCGGTGCGCATCGGACGGTCGAGCCGCGGTCACGCAGTACGCCACCGCCGCACTCGGCGAGGTCGTGCTGCAGTGCGGCACCTCGGCGCAGGGCTACGAGCACATCCGCGTCCGGCACACCCGCGACTGGCAGGACGTCCTGGCGGGGCACACCACGCAGCGGGACTGGGACGACGCCATGCTCACGGCGGTGCGGACGGCGCTGACGAACCCGCAGAAGGGGCTGCCGGTCGACGCCGGGGACGGCAAGGTCTGTTACGCAGCCCCCGTCCGCTTCGACGACGGCAGCACGCCCAGCCCGGACGGGTTCGTGAAGGTCATCGTCTCGGCGACGACCGACCGGGTGATCACCGCCTACCCGACGCGCGACTCCGACTGCTGACCGGCTGGCGCCGCACCGCCGCCAGGGTCGGAGCCGACACCGGGGTCGGGTGTCACCATGCGGCAGCCGTCAGGCGTGCACCTCGTGCTCGTGCCGCTGGTGCGAGGCGGGCTCGAGCTGGAACGTGGAGTGCTCGACCGGCACGTCGAAGTGCTCGGCGACGCACTGCTGCAGTTCGTCGAGGATCGCCGGCGCGTGCGCGGTCGTGAAGCAGTGGTCGTCCACCACGACGTGCGCGGTGAGGTTCGGGACGCCGGTCGACACCAGCGTGGCGTGCAGGTCGTGCACCGCGATGACGTGGTCGAGCTCCAGGATGTGTCCGCGGACGGCGTCCAGGTCCAGGCCGCGCGGGGTCGCCTCGAGCAGCACGTCGGCGGTCTCGCGCAGGAGCTTCACGGCCCGGGGCAGGATGAGCACGCCGATGAGCAGCGCGGCGACGGAGTCCGCTCGTTGCCACCCGGTCAGGAACAGCACGACGGCCGCGGCGATGACGGCGACGGACCCGAGGGTGTCGTTGAGGACCTCGAGCCGAGCGGCCCGCGAGGTGAAGCCCTCACCGGATGCCCGGACCAGCACCGCGAACGCGACGAGGTTGCCGACGAGGCCCACGAAGCCGAAGACCAGCAGCGGTCCGGCGTCGATCTCCTCCGGGACGAACAACCGTCGCACCGCCGAGATCACGACGTAGATGCCGACGGCGAGCAGGATCGCCGCCTGGGCTGTCGCGCCGAGGACCTCGGCCCGCTGGTACCCCCAGGTGCGCCGTGCGGTCGGGATGCGCCGGGCGAGCCGGGTGGCGACGAGGCCGATCCCGAGCCCGCCGGTGTCGACGACCATGTGCCCGGCGTCGACGAGCAGTGCGAGCGACCCGGTGACGACGGCGCCGACGACCTCGGCCAGCAGGATGCCCGCCGAGATGCAGAACGCGATCAGCAGCGCACGCTCGGACGCGTGTCCGTGCGTGTGGCCGTGGTCGTGTCCCATGTCGCCCATCGTAGGAGCCGCCTCCGACGACGTGCCAGGATCGGGAGCGTGACCAGGTCGCCGTACCGACTGAGCGTGCCCGACGACGTCCTCGCGGCCCTCCACCCGCGGCTCCGCACCTACTTCGGGGCGGTTCCGCCCGGACACGTCGGCCGCGGCACCGGCGTCTTCTCCGTCGTCGGCACCCCGAGGCGCTGGCTCTGGCCGCTCCTGGCCGTCTTCGCGCGGGAGGCGGTGATGTTCCCGGTCTGGGAGCACGACGTCCCGTTCACGGTCGAGAACCGCCCGGTCCGGGTGCGTCGCGGACGGCCCGGAACGGACCCCGGCCGGGAGGCGCGCCCAGCGGTCCGCGCGCACCGCACCTTCCACTTCGCGAACGGTGACCGCACCATGGTCGACGCGATCACGGCGGAGCCGGAGGGACTCGTCGACCACCTCGGCCACCGCGGCCGGGTGAGCGCGCTGCTGGCGGTCAAGGTCCCCGTGACCGGACCCGATGCCGGGGCGCTCCGCCTGGTCTCCACCCGTGTGAGCGTGCATGCGCTGGGTCGGGAGTGGAGCCTCCCGGTCGTCATCGCGCCGCGGGTGGAGCTGACGGAACGATTCGATGACGATGCGGACGAGCAGCGCGTGTCCCTGGCGCTCTCCGCGCCGGTGATCGGCACGCTGTACCGGTACGAGGGGGCGTTCCGGTACGCCGTCGTGCCCGACGACGTGTGACCGGAGCCGGGAGGACAGCATGGACGAGCAGCAGCAGCAGCAGCAACAGCAACAGCGGCGTGTGGTGGTGGCGGGGGCGAGCGGTTTCGTCGGCCGCCACCTGCAGGACGCTTTCCGCGCCGAGGGGTACCAGGTCGTCACCGTCGGCCGGACCGGTGATGCGGTGTGGGGCAACACCCTGCGGATCCGCGAACTCGTGGACGGTGCCGACCTCGTCGTGAACATGGCGGGCAAGAGCGTCAACTGCCGGTACGGGCGCCGGAACCGAGCGGAGATCGTGCGCTCCCGCGTCGACACCACGCTCGAACTCGCCGAGGCGATCCGGTCGGCCGAGCACCCGCCGCCGCTGTGGCTGAACGCCTCGACCGCGACGATCTACCGGCACGCCGACGACCGGGCGCAGGACGAGGCGACCGGTGAACTCGGCGAGGGCTTCTCGGTCTCCGTCGCCCGCGCGTGGGAGGACGCGCTCTTCGCAACGGACCTGCCCGGCACCCGGCGTGTGGCGCTCCGGATGGCGATCGTGTTCGGTGACGGCAGTGCGTTGCTGCCGCTCCTGCGGTTGGCGCAGGTCGGACTCGGCGGTCCCCAGTACGACGGGCCGTGGTTCCCGACCCGAGCACGCCTGGCGGCCGGGACCTACCACCACGACCGGCACACCCACGGGCGGCAGCGCTTCAGCTGGGTGCACATCGACGACGTCCTCGGTGCGATCCGGTTCATCCGGGACCACGAGGACATCGACGGACCGGTGAACGTCACCAGCCCGGAGCCGTCCGACAACCGCACCGTGATGGCGACCCTGCGCGACGCCGTCGGGCGCCGCTTCGGCCTGCCGACCTGGCGGTGGATGCTCGAGCTCGGGTCGTTCGCCATCCGCACCGAGACCGAGCTCGTGCTGAAGAGCCGGTGGGTGGTGCCGACGCGGCTGACCGAGGCCGGCTACGTGTTCCGCTACCCGCACCTGCACGGCGCGCTCGCCGGGATCATCACGGAACGGCGTCAGCACCGGCGCTGAGCTCGGCTGCCGGAGGCTGCTGCCCCGGTCGAGACGCCGCCGTCTGCGGTCGAGACGCCGCCGTCTGCGGTCGAGACGCCGCCGTCTGTGCAGGACGCCCCGGTGTGCTCGAGACGCCGCCGGATCCCGCGGCGTCTCGGTCACGCGGCGGCGTCTCGGGAGCGGCAGCGCCGGCCCGCGGCGGCCGCGACGACCACAGCACCGCGCCCACGACCACCGCGCCCGCGAGCACCTCGACCAGATCCGGGACCTCGCCGAACGCCGCCCACGAGGCCAGCACCCCGACGACCGGCACCAGCATCGAGAACGGCGCGACCGTGCTCGACGGGTACCTGCCCATCAGCCGCGACCAGATGCCGTAGCCGACGACGCTCGCCGCCAGCACGATGTAGAGCACCGCGAGGTCCGCGGGTACGGCGGCGGCGGTGAACGCGGTGCCGAGCGCCTGCCCGATCCGGTCCGGCCCCTCGACCAGGAAGGACAGGACCGCCATCGGGATCGGCGGCACCACGGCCCACCAGAGGGTGAGGTGCAGCGGGTTCACCGGGCCGGCTTTCCGGGTCGCGACGTTGCCGATCGCCCAGCCGAGGGCGCCGCAGAGCACGAGCACGACGGGCAGCAGTGCCGCGGTCTGCGCGCGGTGCAGGGCGATCACGGCGAGGGCGGCCACGGCGACGCTGACCCCAACCACCTGCCGAGCACTGAGGCGTTCGCGGAGCAGCACCCCGGCGAGCAGCACGGTGAACGGCGCCGAGGCCTGCACGACGAGCGACGCCAACCCCGAGGGCATGCCGGCCGCCATGCCGAGGTAGAGGAACGCGAACTGCAGCACGCCGAGTGTCGCGCCGACCAGGACGATCCACCGGAACGGGATCGGCGGCCGCGGCACGAACAGCAGCGTCGGGACGGCGAGCAGTGTGAACCGGAGGGCGGCGAGCAGGAACGGCGGGTAGTGCTCGAGGGCGATCGCCGTGGCGGGGAAGTTCAGTCCCCACGCGACGGCGACGACGAGGGCCAGGATGCGGTCGCGGAGCAGCACCGGACGATCGTCCCGCACCGGACGCGGTAGCACCAGCGAACGTTCCGACACTGTCGTTGTAGGGTCCCTTCATGGTCGGCTTCGACATCGCCCTGCTGCCCGTCCTCCGCGAACTCGCCGAGCGGGGCAGCGTCACCGCGGTCGCGACGGCGACGCACCGGACGCCCAGCGCGGTGTCCCAGCAGCTCCGGACCCTCCAGCGGCAGGCCGGTGTCCCGCTCGTCGAGCGCATCGGCCGCGGTGTCCGGCTCACCGACCACGGCCGGGTCCTGGCGGGCCTCGCCACCGGCGTCGCCACGGCACTGGCGACCGTCGAGTCAGCGTGGGCCGAGCACCTGGCGGGGGCCAACGGCACGGTCGACCTGGCGGTGTTCCCCTCGGCCGCCGAGCTGCTGCTGCCCGGCCTGCTCACCCGGATGCGTGCGCACCCCGGGATCGCGCTGCAGCTCTCGGACGTCGACGTCAGCGAGGGGGAGTTCGCGCCGCTCACCGCCGACCACGACATCGTCATCGGCCACCGCCCGGACGGCGCGCGGGGCGCGGACCGCCGGAGCGTGGAGACCGTCCCGCTGCTCCGTGAACCGCTCGACGTCGCCCTGCCGCTCGACCACCCGCTGGCGGACCGGCACCGCGTCGGCATCGAGGACGTCGTCGGCGCGACCTGGATCGGCGTCCCGGAGGACTACCCCATCGACCGGGTGCTCACCGCGATGGCCGCCGCGACCGACGCACCGCCCGAGGTCGCCTTCCGCACGATCCACCTGCCCGTCATCGAGAACCTGGTGGCGGCCGGACACGGCATCGCGCTCGTCCCGCGGTACACCTCGCGGACTCGGGCACCGGGCCGGTTCCGGCTGGCGACCCTGGCGGACGTCCGAGCCGGACGACGGATCGAAGCCCTCGTCCGTCCCGACCGTGCGGTCCGACCCGCGGTCCAGATCGTCCTGGAGGCCCTGGTCGCCGAGGCCACGGCCGTCACCGCCTGAGACGGCCCGGACGGGCCACATCGCTCCGCTACGCACCGTGCGTATTGCCCGCCCTACCGGGAGCCGCTACGCTGCAGGCGTAGCACGGGGGGTGTTACGGGGCGGCCGGTCGTCCGGGGTGCGTGGTTGAGGGGGTCGGGTGGTCGGGCTGCATCGCCAGCCCGAGCGCGCGAACCACGCG
>NZ_QKSF01000021.1:0-41691 GCF_003234045.1 Curtobacterium sp. MCPF17_047
GGTGCTCCCGCCCGCCCGTCCCCCACGACGGCTGCGTCCCCGCCGACGAACGGTTCCGCCGACGTGGCGCGTGGACGACCGTGCGCGAGATCGCCCTCGACGACGACGACGTCACCATGTGCGCCGGGGTGCGGGTGCTCACGCCCGAGGCGACCGCCCTCGACCTGCTGCGCGTCCGACGTCGGTTCGGCATGCGGGACGCCGAGGCCCTCCGCGGACTGGTGGTCGCCGCGGACCTCGACCCGTCGTCCCTCGGACGCTGCCTCGCGCAGGCGGAACGGGCGCCGATGGGACGGCAGGCGCAGCGGCGGTTCCGCGACACCGGGTTCGACCGGACCGATCGGAGCCCGGCCTGACCGGCGCTGCCCGGCCTGACCGGCACTGCCCGGCCTGACCGGCACTGCCCGGCCTGACCGGCACTGCCCGGGGTCAGCCCGCGCTGACCCGGTACACGTCGTACACCGCGTCGATGCGACGGACGGCGTTCAGCACGCGGTCGAGGTGCGTGGTGTCGCCCATCTCGAACACGAACCGTGACAGTGCCAGGCGGTCGGACGACGTCGACACGGTGGCCGACAGGATGTTCACGTGGTGGTCGGTGAGCACCCGGGTGACGTCGCTGAGCAGGCCGGACCGGTCGAGCGCCTCGATCTGGATCTGCACGAGGAACACCGACTTCGACGACGGGGCCCACTCGACCTCGATCATCCGGTCCGGCTCGTTCATCAGTGACTTGACGTTCGTGCACGACGCCTGGTGCACCGAGACGCCCTGGCCGCGGGTGATGAAGCCCACGATCTGGTCACCAGGCACCGGAGTGCAGCACTTCGCGAGCTTCACGAGGATGTCCGGCGCACCGCGGACGAGCACGCCGCTGTCGCTGTTGCGCAGCTGTCGGCTGGTGACGTGACGCGGGAACGAGAGTTCCGGCTCGTCGGTCTCGGTCTCCGTCTGGATGCTGCCGAGCGCCTTCTCGATGACCGACTGGCTGGAGACGTGGCCCTCGCCGACCGCCGCGTAGAGTGCAGCGACGTCGTCGTACCGCATGGCCGACGCCACCTCGGAGATGGTGTCCTGGCTCATGATGCGCTGGAGCGGCAGGTTCTGCTTCCGCATCGCCCGCGCGATCGCGTCGCGGCCCTGCTCGATCGCCTCTTCGCGACGTTCCTTCGTGAACCACTGCTTGATCTTGTTCCGCGCTCGCGGGCTGCGGACGAACGTCAGCCAGTCCTGGCTCGGCCCGGAGTCGGGGTTCTTCGACGTGAAGATCTCGACGACGTCACCGCTCGACAGCGCGCTCTCGAGGGGCACCAGCCGGCCGTTGACCTTGGCGCCCATCGTGCGGTGTCCGATCTCGGTGTGCACGGCGTAGGCGAAGTCGACCGGCGTGGCACCGGCGGGCAGGCCGATGACCTTGCCCTGCGGGGTGAAGACGTACGTCTCCTTCGCACCGATCTCGTACCGCAGCGAGTCGAGGAACTCGGCCGGGTCGCTGGTCTCCGCCTGCCAGTCGGTGATGTGCGCGAGCCACGCCATGTCCTGGTCGGACTGGCTCGAGCTCTCGGCGTCGCGCCCGGTGACGCGCTGCTTGTACTTCCAGTGCGCGGCGACACCGAACTCGGCACGCTGGTGCATCTCGTGCGTACGGATCTGGATCTCGACCGCGCGACCCTGCGGCCCGAGGACCGTCGTGTGCAGCGACTGGTACAGGTTGAACTTCGGCGTCGCGATGTAGTCCTTGAAGCGACCGGGCAGTGGCGTCCACCGCGCGTGCACCGCACCGAGCATCGCGTAGCAGTCGCGGACCGTGGGGACGAGGACGCGGATGCCGACCAGGTCGTAGATCTCGTCGAACTCGCGCCCGCGCACGATCATCTTCTGGTAGATCGAGTAGTACTGCTTCGGGCGGCCCATGACGTCGCCCCGGATCTTGGCGGCCTTCAGGTCCTTCTTCAGGGTCCCGGTGACGCTCTGCACGAACTGCTCGCGCTTGGGCTGCCGCTCCTTGACCAGGCTGTCGATCTCGACGTAGAGCTTCGGGTGGAGCACGGCGAAGGACAGGTCCTCGAGCTCCAGCTTGATCATCTGGATGCCGAGGCGGTGCGCGAGCGGCGCGTAGATCTCGAGCGTCTCCTTCGCCTTGCGCGAGGCGGAGGCGGACTCCACGAAACCCCAGGTGCGGGCGTTGTGCAGGCGGTCGGCGAGCTTGATGACGAGTACCCGGATGTCCTTCGACATCGCGATCACCATCTTGCGGACGGTCTCGGCCTGGGCGCTGTCGCCGTACTTGACCTTGTCGAGCTTCGTGACGCCGTCGACGAGCATCGCGATCTCGTCGCCGAAGTCCTCGCGCAACTGGTCGAGCTGGTAGTCGGTGTCCTCGACCGTGTCGTGCAGCAGCGCGGCCGCGATCGTGATCGTGCCGATGCCGAGGTCGGCGAGGATCTGCGCCACGGCCACGGGGTGGGTGATGTACGGCTCGCCCGACTTCCGCTTCTGCCCGTCGTGCGCACGCTCGGCGACGGAGTACGCGCGCTCGATCAGCGTCGTGTCCGCCTTGGGGTGGTGCGACCGGACCGTGCGGATCAGGGTGTCGACGGCACCCGCGGGCTGTGCGCGAGAGAACAGCCGCGGCAACAGGGAGCGGAGCGAACCGAGGTTCCCCGTCGTGTTCGCACCGAGCGGCGGACTGGACGGCCGCGGTGCCGAACCGGGCCGCGAGCCGTCGCCGGGCCGGGACGCACCGCCGGACCCAGGAGCACCGCCGGACCGGGAGGCTGCGCCGGCATCCGGCTGCGAGGACTCACGCGTGTCGGTCATGCTGCGCCTCCCGGGACTCGATCCGACAACACTACGCGTGTCGTGTCAGTGCTCGTGACCACGTTCGCCGTCAGCGGCGGCGTCCGAGCCGGGCCGGACGACGGGGGCCCCGGACTGCTCCCAGGCGACCATGCCGCCGGAGAGGCTGACGGCGGGGACGCCGGCGCGCTCGAGCGCCGCGACCACTTGCGCCGACCGGTACCCGCTGTGGCACACGACCACGGCGGGGTGCTCGTCGTCGACGGGGACCTCGGCCCAGCGGGCCTGCAGCTCCGACATCGGCAACAGCGTCGCCTGCGGTGCGTGCACCTCGTCCCACTCGGACTGCTCGCGGACGTCGATCAGCGGTGCGCCGGCCTCCAGGCGCGCGAGCGCCTCGGTGAGGTCGACCTCGGCGGCGGCCATCAGACCTCCGCCCCGGCCTCGACCGGACGCTTCTTCGCGGCCGCCTGCTGCTTCTTCGCGTCGGCCGCGACGATCTTCGGCTCCTTCTCGCGGAGGTGCGCGTACATCGGCGAGGCCAGGAAGATCGTGGAGTACGTCCCGACGATGATGCCGATGAACAGGGCCAGCGAGATGTCCCGCAGCGTTCCGGCACCGAGCACGTACGACCCGATGAACAGGATCGCCGCCACGGGCAGGAGCGCGACGATCGAGGTGTTGATCGACCGGACCAGCGTCTGGTTCACTGCCAGGTTGACCGACTGCTTGAACGTGCGGATCGACTCGATGCTCGTGTTCTCGCGCACCTTGTCGAACACCACCACGGTGTCGTACAGCGAGTACCCGAGGATGGTGAGGAAGCCGATCACCGCAGCCGGCGTGACCTCGAGTCCGACGATGCCGTAGACCCCCGCTGTGATGAGGAGATCGTGGATCAGTGCGGTCATCGCCGCGAGCGACATCTTCCAGGTGCGGAAGTACAGCGCCATGAACACGGCTGCCAGGGCCAGGAAGATCACGAGACCGCGGATCGCCTGCGCCAGGACGTCGGCACCCCACGTCGCACCGATGAAGGTCGCGGCGACCTTGTCGTCCGGCACCTTGTACGCCGAAGCGAGTTCGGAGGCGATCTCGTCGGTCTGGGCGGTCGTCAGCTGACCTGTCTGCACGCGGATGCCGTGCTGGCCGAGCTGCGAGACGCGCGGGATGACGTCCGGGACGACGCGTTCGACCGTCTCGGTCGCGAGGCCCTGGTCCGTCGACTTCGCGTCGGAGATGGTGAACTCGGAGCCGCCGGTGAACTCGATGCCGAGCTGGTACCCGCCGCGCAGCCACGGGATCGCGAGCGAGAGCACGATGCACACGACCGCGATGACGTACCAGGTCTTCCGGCGCCCGACGATGTCGTAGGACCGCTTGCCCGTGTAGAGGTCGCTGCCGAACTGGCTGAAGCTCGCCATCAGCTGTCCTTCCCGTTGCCGGTGCCGGTGCCGTTGCCCGTGCCGTTGTCGGTGCCGGCGGCCTTGCGCTCGGCGATGGTCTGGCGGCGGGCGGCTTCACGCGCACTGCGCTGCCGCTTGCCGTCCACGATCGGGGCCCGGAACTGCGCTCGGCCGCGGTACACCGCACCGAGTGCTGCCGGGTCGAGCCCGCTGAAGCGGTGCCCTTCGCCGAAGAAGCGCGTCCGCGCGATGAGCTGCATCATCGGGTGCGTGAAGAGCGCGACCACGACGACGTCGATCAGGGTGGTGAGGAGCAGCGTGAACGCGAAGCCCTTCACGTCACTGACCGCGAGCACGTAGAGGGTCACGGCGGCGAGGAAGTTCACCGAGTCGGAGGCCAGGATCGTGCGGAGTGCACGCTTCCAGCCGGACTCGACCGCGCTCTCGAGGGCGCGGCCGTCACGGAGTTCGTCTCGGATGCGTTCGAAGTACACGATGAACGAGTCCGCCGTGATGCCGATCGCCACGATCAGACCCGCGACTCCCGCCAAGGACAGTCGGTAGTCGACGCGCCACGACATGATCGCGATCACCAGGTAGGTGAGCGCTGCGGCGACACCGAGCGACAGGACCGTGACGAACGCCAGGGACCGGTACTGGATGACCGAGTAGATGACCACGAGGATCAGACCGATGAGACCGGCGACGAGGCCGCCGACCAGCTGCGCGGTACCGAGCGTCGAGGAGATGACCTCGTTCGACTGCACCTGGAAGTTGATCGGCAGCGCGCCGTACTTCAGCTGGTCAGCGAGTGTCTTCGACGAGTCGGCGGTGAAGTTGCCGGTGATCTGCGCCTTGCCGTTGGTGATCGCGGAGTTCGTCGTCGGTGCCGTGATGACGGTGCCGTCGAGGACGATCGCGAACTGGTTCTGCGGCTGGGCGAGCTTGACCAGGCGGTTCGTGACCGAGCCGAAGTCCTTCGTGCCGGCACCGTTGAAGGACAGGTTGACGGCCCATTCACCGGTCGTCGTGCCCTGCGAGTTCGACGCGAGACCCGAGGTGGCGTTGCTGATGTCGGCACCCGACACCTCGACCGGGCCGAGGATGTACTTCGCCGCACCGTCGTTGTCACACGTGACCAGGGGCTCGTCGTCCGGAGCCGACGTGACGTCGTCCGGAGCCGTGCACTTGTAGTTCGTGTAGAGGTCCTGCAGCTTGGGCGTCACCCAGGCCAGGTCGCTGCCGTTCGTCGGCTTCGCGCTCGGCGTCGCCTGCAGCGATGCGGGCGGCGAGTACGGCGTCGGCGAGGCGGACGACCCCGAGCCGGAGTCCCCCACGGCGCTGTCTGACGCTGCCTCGGTGTAGAGCACCGGCCGGAAGGTCAGTTTCGCCGCGGCCTCGATGCGCTGGATCGTCTGCTGGTCCGGCTTGCCCGGGATCGAGACGACGATGTTGTTCGCGCCCTGGGTGTTGATCTCGGACTCCGAGACACCGGTGGCGTCGATGCGCTGGCGGATGATGTTCACCGCCTGCTGCAGCTGCTGCGAGGTGACTGCCGAGCCCTCGGTGCTCTGCGCTGCGAGGGTGATCTGCGTACCACCTTGCAGGTCGAGTGCCAGCTCGGGGAGCCAGCTCGCGCCGGCGTACCACTTGTCGGAGGCGTTCTTGGTGGTGCTCGCGAGGACCGATGCGGCGGTGTTCAACCCCGCGAGGACCGCGATGAGGATCACCAACCAGGTGAGCGAGCGGAGCGCCTTCTTGACGGGTGTCGATCGTGCCACCGGTCGTCTCGTCTTTCTGTCGTGAGCCCCGCACGTCGCAACGCACGGGGCTCATGGTGTCGCACCGCCGGTCAGCCGGCGGCGTCGGAGGTCAGTCTTCGGTCTTGCGCTTCGTGGTGTCGACGTCCTCGACACGCTCGCCGTAGATCGGCTCGCCGTTGAGTTCGGTGACGTGGGAGTCCGACTCGGTCTCGGTCGTGACGGTCGTGTCCACGGCCTCCGGGGTCTCTTCCGGGACGACGCGGGACAGCGTCTGGCGGTGCACCGTGATGACGGTGCCGGGCGCGATCTCGACGTCCGCGGTGACCTTCTCGTCATCGACCGACACGAGCGTGCCGTACAGGCCGAAGGACAGCATGACGCGTGCGCCCGGGACCATCTGGCTGGCGGTCTCGGTCTGCTGCTTCTTGCGCTTGCGGCTGCTGTAGAACATGAAGGCCGCGAACGCCACGACGATGATGATGAGGAAGTACTGGTCCATGGGAGCCTTCGGTCGGTCGAGCGGTTTCGGGCGCGAGCAGTCTAGAGCACGCACATGTGCAGTACTTCACGCATCGTCGGCGTCGAAGAGACCGGGCTGGGCGGCCGCCTGGCCGGGTGTCAGACCGAAGTGTCGCCAGGCCTGCGGCGTCGCGATCCGCCCGCGCGGGGTCCGGGTGACCAGACCGATCCGCACGAGGAACGGCTCCACGACCGACTCGATGGTCTCGGACTCCTCGCCCACGGACACCGCGAGCGTGTTCAGGCCGACGGGTCCGCCGTCGAAGCGGGTGAGCATCGTCTCGAGCACCGCGCGGTCCAGCCGGTCGAGGCCGTACTCGTCGACGTCGTAGAGCTCCAGGGCCCCCTGGACGGCAGCCATGCCGTCGCGGGTGCCGTGCACGAGCGCGTAGTCCCGGACGCGACGGAGCAGGCGGTTCGCGATGCGCGGGGTACCCCGGGAACGCCCGGCGATCTCCCGCAGGGCGTACCGGTCGAAGTCGAGCTCGAGCAGGTGCGCGGCACGGATCAGGACCTGTTCGAGCTCGTCGCGCTCGTAGAACTCGAGGTGCGCGGTGAAGCCGAAGCGGTCGCGGAGCGGATTCGGCAGGAGACCTGCCCGGGTGGTCGCCCCGACGAGGGTGAACGGCGCGAGGTCGAGCGGGATGCTCGTCGCCCCGGCGCCCTTGCCCACCATCACGTCGATGCGGAAGTCCTCCATCGCCAGGTAGAGCATCTCCTCGGCCGAGCGCGCCATCCGGTGGATCTCGTCGATGAACAGGACGTCGCCGGGCATCAGGGACGACAGGACCGCGGCGAGGTCGCCGGCGTGCTGGATCGCCGGTCCGCTCGACATCCGCAGCGGCCGCGCCGACTCGTGCGCGACGATCATCGCGAGCGTGGTCTTGCCGAGTCCGGGAGGCCCGGCCATCAGGATGTGGTCCGGCGTCCGGTCCTGCATCGCCGCGGCCTTGAGCAGCAGGTCGAGCTGCCCGCGGACCTTGCGCTGTCCGACGAACTCGTCGAGCGACTTCGGTCGCAACGCCCCCTCGAACGCCAGCTCCTCCGGCGACTGTGCGTCGGCGGCGGTGATCCCGCCGCTCACCGTCCGGCACCGGTGGGTCGGAGGGTCCCGAGTGCGGCGCGGAGCAGCGCCTGGGTGCCCATCTGCTCGACCCCGGGTTCGTTCGCGACGGCGTCGTCGACGGCACTGCGGGCAGCGTCCTCGCGCCAACCGAGACCGACGAGCGCGGTGACGACGTCCTCGGACGCGGGGTGGGCGACGGCTGCGGCAGCCGCTGCCGTGGTCGTGGGCGCCTCGAAGGCGGCGAGCTTGCCGGCGAGGGCGACGATGATCAGCTTGGCCGTCTTCGGGCCGATGCCGGAGACCTTGCGGAACGCTCCGTCGTCGTCGTTCGCGACGGCGTTCGCGACCTGGGCCGCGGTCATCTGCCCGAGGACGCCGAGTGCCGACTTCGGGCCGACGCCGGAGACACTCCGGAGCAGGTCGAAGACGCGCAGGGCATCGGTCGACTCGAAGCCGAACAACTCGAAGGCGTCGTCGCGCACGATCAGGGCCGTCCGGACGAAGACCTCGGATCCGTGACGCATCGTCAGGGCGTGCGCGGGCGTGACCGTGACGGCGTACCCGACTCCCCCGACCTCCACCACGGCGGTCGATCCGGCGACGTCGATGCAGGTGCCCCGGAGACTCGCGATCATGCCCCGAGCCTAGGGCGGGCCGGGGACGTCCTCGCGCCGCCGCTCCGCACGAGGGGCGACGCGGCACTGCGTCCGGCCGCGCCGGCCTGCGCGTCCCGCCAGGCCCGCTGTGCCGGGGTGAGCGTCGACGGACCGGAGCTGACGGCATCGGGCGAGCCGAGCCTCCAGGCATGACAGACGGCCAGGGCGAGCGCGTCCGCGGCGTCGGCGGGCTTCGGCGCCTCGGCGAGCCCGAGGACCCGGGCGACCATCGCCTGGACCTGCCGCTTGTCCGCGTTGCCGTAGCCGGTGATGGCGGCCTTCACCTCGGACGGGGTGTGCAGACCGACCGGCAGCCCGCGCGCGGCGGCCGCGTGCAGGGCCAGGCCCGACGCCTGCGCCGTCCCCATCACGGTGCGGACGTTCGCCTGCGCGAAGACACGCTCGACCGCCACCGCGTCGGGACGGTGTGCGTCGATCTGTTCGGCGATGCCCTCGGCGATCGCGAGCAGTCGCAGTTCCAGCGCCATGTCGGCGGGGGTCCGCACGACCGTCACGTGCACCAACCGCGCCCGGCGATCCGGCGTGACCTCGACCACGCCGACGCCGCAGCGGGTGAGCCCGGGGTCGACCCCGAGGACCCGGAGCGCCGCGCCGGACCTGGCCGTGATCAGTCCTCGTCTTCGTCGAGTTCGGCCTGGACGTCCGCCGGCACGTCGAAGTTGGCGTAGACGTTCTGGACGTCGTCGCTGTCCTCGAGCGCGTCGATGAGCTTGAACACCTTGCGGGCGGTGTCGGCGTCGACCTCGACCTTGAGGTTCGGTACGAACTCGGCGTCCGCGGCGTCGTAGTCGATGCCGGCAGCCTGCAGGGCGGTCCGCGCCTCGACGAGGTCACTCGCCTCGGTGATGACCTCGAAGCCGCCGCCCTGGTCGATGACGTCCTCGACGCCGGCGTCGAGCACGGCCGTCATCACGTCGTCCTCGGTCAGGTCGTCGGTCTTGGTGACCGAGATGACACCCTTGCGGTTGAAGTTGTACGCGACGCTGCCCGGGTCGGCCATGGTGCCGCCGTTGCGGCTCATCGCCGTCCGGACCTCGGCCGCGGCACGGTTCTTGTTGTCGGTGAGGCACTCCACCAGGAGCGCGACGCCGTTCGGCCCGTAGCCCTCGTACATGATGGTCGTGTACTCGATCGACTCACCGGTCAAGCCGGCGCCGCGCTTGATGGCGCGGTCGATGTTGTCGTTCGGGACCGAGGTCTTCTTGGCCTTCTGGACCGCGTCCACGAGGGTCGGGTTGCCCGACATGTCGGCCCCGCCCATCTTCGCGGCGACTTCGATGTTCTTGATGAGCTTGGCGAACGACTTCGCACGGCGACCGTCGATGACGGCCTTCTTGTGCTTCGTCGTCGCCCACTTGGAATGCCCGGACACGGTTCTCCTTGCGTCGTGCGGAAAGTCTCCGACAGTTTACCGGCTGGGCCCACACGGCCGGTACCGGCGCGCCACGGACCCCCGCGTCAGGCGCGGCGGACGATGTCGAGGAAGCGACGGTGGAACCGGTCCTCGCCCGCGACCTCGGGGTGGAACGCACTCGCGAGCACGTTGCCCTGCTGCACGGCCACCACCTGGCCGTCGGGCAGCGCACCGATGACGTCCACGCCGGACCCGTGCTGCTCGACGACCGGCGCGCGGATGAACACCGCGTGCACCGGGTCGGCACCGAGGTCGGGCATCGGGATGTCGATCTCGAACGAGTCGTTCTGGTTGCCGAAAGCGTTGCGCCGCACCGTGGTGTCGAGGACGTCGAGCGTGTGCTGCCCCGCGATGCCGTCGGTGATCCGCGAACTGAGCATGATCATGCCCGCGCACGTACCGTAGGTCGGGAGTCCGGCACGGATGGCGTCACGCAGGGGCTCGGCGACGCCGAACGCGCGGGAGAGCTTGTCCATCACGCTCGACTCGCCGCCGGGGATCACGACACCGTCGAGGGCGTCGATCTCCTCCGGGCGGCGGAGCGGGACGACGTCCGCACCGAGCTCGGCGAGCGAGGCGATGTGTTCGCGGAAGTCGCCCTGCAGTGCCAGGACGCCGATCCGGGGGGCGGCCTTACCAGCCACGCTCGGCGAGGCGGTGCGGTGCTGGGACGTCGGCGACGTTGATGCCGACCATCGCTTCACCCAGACCACGGGAGACCTCGGCGATGACCTTCGGGTCGTCGTGGAAGGTGACGGCCTTGACTATCGCGGCGGCACGCTTCGCCGGGTCGCCCGACTTGAAGATGCCGGAACCGACGAACACGCCGTCGGCACCGAGCTGCATCATCATCGCGGCGTCCGCGGGGGTGGCGACACCACCGGCGGTGAAGAGCACGACGGGCAGTGCGCCGGTCTGGGCGACTTCCTTCACCACGTCGTACGGCGCCTGCAGTTCCTTGGCAGCGACGTAGAGCTCGTCCTCCTTGAGGTTCCGCAGCGCCGCGATCTCCTTCGAGATGGTGCGGATGTGGCGCGTGGCCTCGGACACGTCACCGGTGCCCGCTTCGCCCTTGGAGCGGATCATCGCCGCACCCTCGGTGATGCGACGGAGGGCTTCGCCGAGGTTGGTGGCGCCGCAGACGAAGGGGGTCGTGAAGCCCCACTTGTCGATGTGGTTCACGTAGTCGGCCGGGGAGAGGACCTCGGACTCGTCGATGTAGTCGACACCGAGCTCCTGCAGCACCTGGGCCTCGACGAAGTGCCCGATGCGGGCCTTCGCCATGACCGGGATCGACACGGCGGCGATGATCTCCTCGATCATCGACGGGTCGGACATGCGGGCGACACCACCCTGGGCGCGGATGTCGGCGGGGACGCGCTCGAGGGCCATGACGGCGGTGGCGCCGGCTTCCTCGGCGATGCGTGCCTGGTCGGCGTCGATCACGTCCATGATGACGCCGCCCTTGAGCATCTCCGCGAGACCGCGCTTGACGCGCGAGGACCCGGTGGTCGAAGTGGCGTTGACGGTGCTGGGGGTGCTGTCGCTCATGATCCCTCCATCTTAGTGCGGAGCAGGCGTCAGCGCTGTTCGCCCCAAGCGTCCGCGATGAGCACCCGGGTGTCGCCGAGCATCTGCGACATCGACTTGGTGCGGGCGATGATCGGGAAGAAGTTCGAGTCCGACTCCCACCGCGGGACCACGTGCTGGTGCAGGTGCGCGGCGACCCCGGCTCCGGCGACCTCGCCCTGGTTCATGCCGATGTTGAAGCCGTCGCAGTGCGAGACCCGCCGGAGGACCCGCATCGCCGTCTGGGTCAGCTCGCCGATCTCCTGCAGTTCCTCCGGCGTCGTCTCGTCGTAGAGCGGGACGTGTCGGTACGGGCAGACCAGCAGGTGCCCGTTGTTGTACGGGTACAGGTTCAGCAGCACGTACGCGTGCTCGCCCCGCGCGACGATGAGGGCTTCCTCGTCGGACTTCCGCGGCGCCTCGCAGAACGGGCAGTCGTCACGGTGTCCGCGGCCCTCGCCCGCGCGACCGGCGTCGATGTAGGCCATCCGGTGCGGGTTCCACAGGCGCTGGAAGGCGTCCGGGACCGCCGCCTGGGTGGCGGCGTCCCGGATCACCAGCGGGTCGCCCTCGTCGTCGAGCGGGCCGGTCATCAGACCTGCACGCGGTCGCGGATGGCGGTCGTGATGCGCTCCACCGCTTCGTCGACGGGCACGCCGTTGTCCTGACGGCCGTCCCGGAAGCGGAAGCTCACGGCCCCGGCGTCGCGGTCGTCCCCGCCCGCGATGAGCTGGAACGGCACCTTCGCCTTGGTGTGCGTGCGGATCTTCTTCTGCATGCGGTCGTCGGAGTGGTCGACCTCGGCGCGGACGCCCTTCGCGCGGAGCTTCGCGACGACTTCGTCGAGGTAGTCGCCGTACTCCTCGGCCACCGGGATCGCGACGACCTGCACCGGCGAGAGCCATGCGGGGAACGCTCCGGCGTAGTGCTCGGTGAGGACGCCGAAGAACCGCTCGATGGACCCGAACAGGGCGCGGTGGATCATCACCGGGCGCTGCCGGGTGCCGTCGGCGGCGGCGTACTCGATGCCGAAGCGCTCCGGCAGGTTGAAGTCGAGCTGCACGGTGGACATCTGCCAGGTGCGGCCGATGGCGTCGCGCGCCTGCACGGAGATCTTCGGGCCGTAGAAGGCCGCACCGGCGGGGTCGGCGACGAGTTCGAGCCCGGACTCCTCGGCGACCTCGCGCAGGGTGTTCGTCGCGACCTCCCAGACCTCGTCGTCGCCGACGTACTTCTCGGGGTCCTTGGTGGAGAGCTCGAGGTAGAAGTCGTCGAGGCCGTAGTCGCGGAGCAGGGACAGCACGAACTGGAGGGTCGTCGTGAGCTCCTCCTTCATCTTCTCCTGCGTGGTGAAGATGTGCGCGTCGTCCTGGGTCAGCCCGCGGACCCGGGTGAGGCCGTGGATGACGCCGGACTTCTCGTTGCGGTAGACCGTGCCGAACTCGAACATCCGCAGCGGCAGGTCACGGTACGACCGGGCCTGCGACCGGTACGCCAGGATGTGCATCGGGCAGTTCATCGGCTTGAGGTAGTAGTCCGCGCCCTGACGGGTGACGTTGCCGTCCTCGTCGCGGGCCTCGTCCATGTGCATGGGCGGGAACATGCCGTCCTTGTACCACCCGAGGTGCCCGGACTGCTCGAACAGGTCGCCCTTGGTGATGTGCGGCGTGTAGACGAACGAGTAGCCCTCCTGCTCGTGCCGCCGACGCGAGTAGTCCTCCATCTCGCGGCGGATGATGCCGCCCTTCGGGTGGAAGATCGCCAGGCCCGAACCGATCTCGTCGGGGAACGAGAACAGGTCGAGTTCGGCGCCGAGCTTGCGGTGGTCGCGCTTCGCTGCCTCTTCGAGACGCACGAGGTACGCCTTGAGCTGGTCCTTGTCCGGCCACGCGGTGCCGTAGACGCGCTGCAGCTGGGGGTTCTTCTCCGACCCGCGCCAGTACGCGGCGGCGACGCGCATGAGCTTGGCGGCGTTGCCGATCCAGCGGGTGTGTGGGACGTGCGGGCCACGGCAGAGGTCCTGCCAGACGACGTCGCCGGACTTCGGGTCGACGTTCTCGTAGACGGTGAGTTCACCGGCACCGACTTCGACGCTCTCGCCGGAGTCGCCTTCCGACGCGGCACCCTTCAGGCCGATCAGCTCCTGCTTGTAGGGCTCCCCCGCCATGAGCTCACGGGCTTCATCGTCGGTGACGACCCGGCGCCGGAAGCGCTGGGCTTGCTTGACGATGCGGTCCATGCCCTTCTCGATCGCCTTGAGGTCCTCCGGTGTGAAGGGCTCGGCGACGTCGAAGTCGTAGTAGAAACCGTCGGTGACGGGCGGCCCGATGCCGAGCTTGGCGTCCGGGTTGATCTGCTGCACCGCCTGCGCGAGCACGTGCGCGGCCGAGTGGCGCAGGATGTCGAGGCCGTCCTGCTCGTCGAGCGTCACCGGCTCGGCGGTCTCCCCCGCCTGGACGTCGGCGGCGAGGTCCTTGAGTGCTCCGTCGACACGGATGGCGACGACACCGCGGACGCCGTCGAAGAGCTCGGTCCCCGTCGTGGTGGTCGTCGCGGTGCGGGGCTCGGGTGCCTGGGGCACGTCGGCGGGCTCGGCGGATGCTGCGGCGACTGACTCGGTCACGATGGTGGGGCTCCCTCGGTCTGGTGGTACGTCGATGGTAGTGGCGGGCCGGGTCAGGCGGGCACGCGGCCGAGCGTGGTCACGGGCAGGCGCGGCTCGAGGCGCTCCCGGCCGGACAGCCCGTCGAGTTCGAGCAGCGCGGCGAACCCGATCGCCTGGTACCCGGCACGCTCGAGCAGGGTCACGGTCGCGGCCGCGGTGCCGCCGGTGGCCAGGACGTCGTCGACGACGAGCACGCGGGTGCCGGGCTCGAGCTGGCCCGGGCGGAGTTCGAGTTCGGCCTCGCCGTACTCGAGCGCGTACTGCTCACTGAGGACCTCGCCAGGCAGCTTGCCGGCCTTGCGCACGGTGAGCACGCCGACCTGGTGCTGGGCGGCGATGCCGCCGGCCAGGGCGAACCCGCGGGCCTCGATCCCGGCGACGGCTTCGAAACCGGCGCCCACCGCGAACGGCGCAGCGAGGGCCTCGCAGACGCGGCCGAAGGCGATCGGGTCGGCGAACACCGGCGTCACGTCGCGGAAGAGCACGCCCGGCTTCGGGAAGTCGGGGACGATCGTGGTGAGGCGCTCGACGAGAGCAGCCGCGGAGTCGGTCATGCACTCAACCGTACGGGGCTGGCAGCGTCCCGCCGTCCGGCGCGCTTGCACGGGTGGCGCCGGACGGGAGGCTCGCCACCGGCTGGTGCGGTGCCTCCCGTCCGGCGCTGGTCGCGACGGCTGCCCACGTCCGTCACCTCCACATGTGCATGGCGGCGCCGAGCATCACCCACTCGGCTTCTCGGCGCAGGCGGGCCTGTTCTTCGCGGTGCCGGCGGAGCTCGTCGGCCGGGTCGACCTCGTGCGGCTGCCGCCGGGTGCGACGGCTCCACACGATGAGGGCGAGTCCGATCCGGAGGGCGATCCGGTCCGGCAACGACACCCGGTGGGGTCGTCCCGTCGGCGGCCGCACGGGTCGGAGGAGGGTCTTCGATGACATGGTGGATTCCTGTTCGGAGAATGGATTCGAGTGCTCGAGAAAGGGTCGACGAATCGACCGGAGAAGACCGTGGCGATGTCCCGGAAGGCGCGACAGCGCGACCTCGGAGAATGTCGTGAGGGCATTCCGGACGCATTGTCGGAAGGAGTGCGGCCCGGCCGGGACGGCCGTGCACGAGTGCCGGAACTGCTGCCGGGCCGGAGGCGCGCCACGGCCGGACCAGCACCGCTGGCGGTCCAACGCACCAGCCGGGCTCCAGCGCGCAGCGCTCAGGCCCGGTCAGCGTTCCGGCCCGGAACTCGTCAGGACCGGCACTCGTCAGGACCGGGGCGTGCCAGGACCAGGGCTCGCCGGGACGCGGATCTGCCAGGACTCGCGCCCGCTAGGACCCGGGCCTGCCAGGACTCGCGCCCGCTAGGACCCGGGCCTGCCAGGACTCGCGCCTGCTAGGACCCGGGCCTGCCAGGAGCCGGCGTGCCAGGACTCAGCGCGGTACGAGGACCAGCACGGGGCTGGACTCAGTGCATCCCGCAGGTGCGAGGAAGACCGATCAGCAGGAACCGAGGACGGGACCGGTGGTTCCACGGACTGCACGGTACGGCGTCTGCATGGTGATCATTGTCGGCCCCCTTTCGGCGAGGTCTCTGCGGCACTGCTCTGGATCGGTACTGCTTTGAATCGGTACTGATTCGATTCGGTACTGCTCTGCATTCATCGGAACATCCGTTCGGGTGTTCGCGATGAGGGAACACTATCCGTGTCCGCAAGCGACGCGCAACCCTTTCCGGTGATCTCGTGCGGAATTGCATGGCGGAACACCTGAGCCCACTCCGACCGGCCCGCACCACCGGATGAACACGGCGGTCGCACCCCGGTCAACCCCTCGTTCTGGAGATCGACCGCCACGCGGAGCACGGGTTCCGATGGTCCACGGTCGGCGGTAGGACGTGCAGGGCGTCCCCCGGCCTCGGAGGGGAACCGATGCACACCAGGATCCGAGCACGCGTCGCAGCAGTGCTCATCGCGACGGCCACGATCACCGGAACGGGCGCACTGCACGCCTCGGACGGGGCAGTCGCCGCCGTGCCACCGCTCACGAGCGCCACCATCAGGACCGCGGCCGCGACCGAGGTCTTCGCGGGCGGTCTCGCCGTGCAGCCGGACAGCCAGCCCGCCCTGGCGGCAGCGAAGCTCACCGCCGAGGGGCGGACCACCGAGGCGGCCGCCGCCCGCACGATCGCCACCCGACCGATCGCGACCTGGCTCGGGGAGTGGTACACCGGCGGCCTGCTCGACCGGGTCGTCGCCCGCAACCTGGCCGTCGCCGAGAAGGCCGGGACCACCCCCGTGTTCGTGACCTACGCGATACCCAACCGGGACTGCGGCGGCTACTCCGCCGGCGGGCTCGGTGCCGCCGAGTACACGGCGTGGAACCAGCAGATCGCCGCCGACCTCCGCGGGCACCGGGCGGTCGTGCTCGTCGAGCCGGACTCGCTCTCGCACCTCGCGACGTGCACGAGCGAGCGTGACACACGACCCGGCCTGATCGCGTCCGCCGTCCGTGCGTTCACGGCCGCCGGCGTGCCGACGTACCTCGACGGCGGCAACGAGAACTGGAACACGCCGGCGCTGCAGGCCTCGTACCTGCAGCAGGCCGGGGTCACGGACGCACGCGGCTTCTTCACGAACGTGTCGAACTTCTACGGGGTGGACGGGGAGCGGGCCTACTCCGACCGCGTGAGTGCCCTGACGGGTGGGTCGCACTACGTCATCGACACCTCGCGCAACGGCCGCGGGTGGTCCGGGTCGTGGTGCAACCCGCCGGGTGCCGGTCTCGGCCGGGTACCGCACGCGACCGGCGGCACGACGGGACTCGACGCACTGCTCTGGGTCAAGACGCCCGGGGCGAGCGACGGGACGTGCAACGGCGGGCCCGCCGCGGGTTCGTGGTTCGCGGCGTACGCGGTCGACCTGGTCGCCAACGCACGGCAGTAGTCGGCGCCGGCCGGGAGGCGCACCCCGCCGGGCGACGAGCGGTCGGGACGACGAACGGTCGGGACGACGAACGGCCCGGCCCCCGCGTGGGGACCGGGCCGTCAGGACCGGGGTGGGATCAGACCGTGGCGGGCGTGCCGACCAGGGCGACGAGCGCCCCGTCGACGACGTCGACCCGGACGGTGTCACCCTCGTCGACCGACCCGTCGACCACGAGCTCCGCGATCCGGTCGTCGACCTCGCGTTGGATCAGCCGGCGGAGCGGCCGGGCGCCGTACTCGGGCTCGTACCCGTGCTCGGCGAGCCAGTCCGTGGCGGCGCCGGAGACCGACAGGACCATGCCCTGCGCGGCCAGACGGAACGCGGTGTCCTGCAGGAGCAGCGACACGATCGACCGCAGCTGTCCGCGCTCGAGCTTGCGGAAGAGCACGATCTCGTCGATGCGGTTGATGAACTCCGGTCGCATCGATTCGCGGAGCTTGCCCATCACGCGGTTGCGCAGGTCCTCCTCCGCGTACCCGCCGTCGGCCGCGACGGAGAACCCGAGCGCACCCGAGCGGGACGCCAGGAACTCGGAGCCGATGTTCGAGGTCATGATGACGACCGTGTTCCGGAAGTCGACCGTCCGGCCCTGACCGTCGGTGAGCCGTCCGTCGTCGAGCACCTGCAGCAGCAGGTTGAACACGTCCGGGTGCGCCTTCTCGACCTCGTCGAGCAGGATCACCGAGTACGGGTTCCGACGGACACGCTCGGTCAGCTGTCCGGCTTCGTCGTAGCCGACGTACCCCGGAGGGGCACCGACCAGCCGCGAGACCGTGTGGCGCTCGCCGAACTCGCTCATGTCGAAGCGGAGCATCGCCGACTCGTCACCGAACAGCGACGAGGCCAGCGCCTTGGCGAGTTCGGTCTTGCCGACGCCGGTCGGACCGAGGAACAGGAAGCTGCCGACCGGACGACGAGGGTCGCCCATGCCGGTCCGACTGCGCCGGACCGCCTTCGCGATCGCGCGCACGGCGTCGTCCTGACCGACCACACGGTCGTGCAGCTCCGATTCCAGGGCGGCGAGTCGGGTCTTGTCGGCGGAGCCGAGTCGGCTCACCGGGATGCCGGTGGCACGCGACACCACGGCGGCGATGTCCGCCTCGGTGATCACGTCGTCGACCGGCTGCTGACGAGTGGCGGCGGTGACGTCACCGGTGGCGGCGGCGGTGATGCGGGCCTCCAGTCCGGCGATCTCGTCGCGGAGGTTGGACGCCTCCTCGTACTGTTCCTCGGCGACCGCGCGGTCCTTCCGGGCCGTGAGGTCGGCGACCTGGGCACGGAGCGTGTCGACGTCGACGTCGCCCGAGCGGGCGAGACGGCGGCGGGCACCGGCCTGGTCGATGAGGTCGATCGCCTTGTCTGGCAGGTGCCGGTCGGTGACGTAGCGGTGGGAGAGCTCGACGGCGGCGCGGATGGCGTCGTCGGCGTAGGTCACGCCGTGGTGCTCGGCGTAGCGGGGGCTGAGACCGGTGAGGATCGCGACGGCGTCCTCCACGCTGGGCTCCCCCACCGTGACCGGCTGGAAGCGGCGCTCGAGCGCTGCGTCCTTCTCGATCCGGCGGTACTCGTTCAGCGTCGTCGCGCCGACCAGGTGCAGGTCGCCCCGGGCCAGACGCGGCTTGAGGATGTTCCCGGCGTCCATCGAGCCGCCCTCGCCACCACCACCGGCGCCGACGACGGTGTGGAGTTCGTCGACGAACACGATGAGCTCGTCCGAGTGCGCGGCGATCTCGTCCATGGCCTTCGTCAGACGCTCCTCGAAGTCACCGCGGTAGCGGGTGCCGGCGAGCATGCCCGGCAGGTCGAGTGCGACGACGCGCTTGCCCTGCAGCAGGGCCGGGACGTCGCCCTCGACGATGCGCTGGGCGAGACCCTCGACGATGGCGGTCTTGCCGACGCCGGGCTCACCGATGAGGACGGGGTTGTTCTTGGTGCGGCGGAGCAGGATCTCGACCGCCTGCTCGATCTCGTCGGCTCGGCCGATCACCGGGTCGATGCGACCCTCGCGGGCGCGGGCGGTGAGGTCGGTGCCGTACTGGTCCAGCGTCGGGGTCTCCGACTGCTGGTCCTGCTGGGCGGTGGTGCCGGGCATGGGACGCCCCTCTCGTGCGGCCTCGGCCGCCTCTTGTGCGTAGGACTGCATCACCTGCGGGGTGACACCGGCGCTCGCGAGCAACTGGCCCGCGACCGTGTCCTGGTCCGTGACGAGCGCGAAGAAGACGTGCTCGGGGTCCGTGTACGTGCTGCCGAACCCGCGGGCCGCCTGGGTGGCCTCGAGCAGGATCCGCTGCGCGGACGAGGTCAGTGCGGGACGGCCCTCGACCGCCTCGCCCGAGGGCATCGGCAGGCGCTGCTCGACCTCGGCGGCGAAGCGCTCCGGGTCGGCGCCCGCGGAGCGCAGGACGGCCGCGAAGGGCTCGGTGCCGACGAGCACGTGCAGGACGTGCAGGGCGTCGATCTCGTGCTGACCCTGCTCGACCGCGTAGGTCGCCGTCTGCTGGAGCAGCTCGTGGGTACGACGGCTGAGGAGCCGCGTGATGTCGACCGGTCGTCCGAACGGCATGGACCGCTGGGACTGGCCGGGGTTCTGTGAGGCCGCGAGCAGTCGTGCGAGGAACTCGTCGAACGAGTCGTTGCCGCCGGTCGGGCCGAACGTCTGTGGCAAAGGGACCTCCTGAGGAACTTGAGTGCCTTCGGCTCAATGCAACGCAGGGGGACCGTGCTCATTCCCGGTCAGAGGAAGAACTTGCGGCGGATCGACTCAACTCCGGGCGATGGGCGCCGTGCTCGCATCCGTGACCCGCACCAGGTCCGCCGGCGACAACTCGATGTCGAAGCCGCGGCGACCCCCGGACACGAAGATCGTCGGGTGCTCGGACGCCGAGGCATCGAGCACCGTGCGCAGGCGCGTCTTCTGCCCGACGGGACTGATGCCACCGACGACGTACCCGGTCCGCCGCTCTGCCAGGGACGGGTCAGCGAGCGAGGCCTTCTTGCCGCCGACCGCCGCCGCGATCGCCTTGAGGTCCAGACGGTCGGCCACCGGAACGATCGCCACGGCCAGCTCGCCGTCGACCGACACCACGAGCGTCTTGAACACCTGCTCCTCGCGGAGCCCGAGCGCCGCGGCAGCCTCTTCCCCGAAGTTCGTCGCGCTCTCGTGGTGTTCGTAGACGTGCGGCGTGAACGGCACGCCCGCCCGCTCCAGCGCGAGCGTCGCCGGGGTGCTCGGGGAAGCTGCGCTCATGCCCCGATCCTGCCCCGGTCGACCGTGACGGCCTCGGAGCCACGCGGGCGCTACGCTGAGCCGCACCATGACCGTCATCGAGGTGCTGCTCCGCGGGGTCTCCGCCGTGCACGGCCTCGACCCCGCGGCACTCGGCTCGCTGCCGGCGCTGACCGCCGCCGCACTCGGGCTCGGCGCGGTCGGCATCACCGTGACCGCGGTCGCCGCGCTCGCCGCGGCACTGCTCGTCCTCCGACTGGTCGCGGTCCTGACGGGAGTCGGCGCTCCGGGCGCACCACGGGCCTCCCGGACGACGCCGGACCTCGTGACCCGGATCGCCTGGAGCGACCCCGACGCCGACGGGCACCCGCGACCGCGGGCACCGGGAGCCGTCCCGGCGGTCTCACACCGATCGGTGTCGGGGCCGCAGACGCTCCCGACCCTCCGATCGAAGGACCTCCGTCATGGACATCACCACCCTGCCCGGCCTCAGCACACTGCTGCGCGCCGGATCCGCACTCGTCACCAGCCTCACCGACCTGCTCACCCCCGTCGCCGGGACGGCCGCCGCGACGCTCGCCGTGGTCCTGCTGACCGTGGCCGTCCGGGTGCTCCTCGTCCCCCTCGCCGTCCTGCAGGTGCGCGCCGAACGGGATCGGCGTCGCCTGGCACCCCGGATCGCGGAGCTCCGCCGACGGGCGGGGCAGGACACCGCCCGGTTCCAGCGATCCCTGCAGGAGCTGTACACGAGCGAACGGGTGTCGCCACTCGCCGGGTGCCTGCCGGTGCTCGCACAGGCGCCGGTCGTGTCGCTGCTGTACACGCTGTTCACCCACGCGAGCATCGACGGCACGGTGAACACCCTGCTACGGACCACCCTGGCCGGCATTCCCTTGGCGCAGTCCGCGGTGGCGGTCGTCACGTCGCCGCTGTGGGTCCACGCCTGGGTGGTGCTCCTGCTGCTCCTCGCCCTGGCGGTCGTCGTCGAGCTGACCCGGCGGGCGCAACTCCACTGGAACCCGGTCCCCCCGGCCGGCCCGGTCCGTCCGGGTCTGCCCGGCACGGCAGCGATGACCGGGATCGCCCGGTGGGTGCCGTTCGTCTCGGTCGGGTTCGCCGCGATCGCGCCCCTGGCCGCCGCCCTGTACGTCCTGACGAGTGCGGTGTGGACGCTCGGCGAGCGGGCGATGCTGCGGCGGGTGCTCCGGTAGCGGGAGTGGGCGCGGTCACACCGGCCGCCCTGCCGCGGCCGCCCCGGCGGCCCGGTCGGCTCTAGCCGCCCTGGCCCTCCTGCTGCGGCCCCTGGTCGACCGGGTCGTACTCGGTGTCGCGGCCCTGCTCCTCCTCCGGCAGCGGGACGTGCCGCTCGGTGCCGCTGCCGCCCGGGCTCGTCGCGACGTAGTCGGCCTCGCCGGACTGCGTGTCGTGGCTCAGCGGTTCGAGCGTCTCCTCGTCGACGTCCTGCGGTGTCGAACCGGTGGCGTCGGCGGGGACGGCGGGGTCTGTCTGGTCGGCGGCCTGGTCGTTCTGCGCATCGGTCATCCCTCGGGCGTACTCCCCCCGGTCTGGGTGCGCGCCGTCGGCGTACCGGTGGCAGCATGACAGCAGGCGTGACGACGAGGAGCGCGCATGAGCCGGACCGACGACGACGCGGCAGCACGAGCGCGTCTCGAACACATCGCCTGGGGCGCAGGGTCGACCCCGGCGGACGCGGCGCGCGCCCGCATCGCGCTTGCGGACCTCGACCGGGAGGCACGCAGACGGCCCGTCACGATGGTCGCCCCCGCCGCGGGGCCGCATCGGGGTCGTGGTCCTCGTACGCAGGTCGTCGCGGCTGCTGCGCCGGGCGTTCCGAGCGCGGCACCGGTCGTTCCCGAGGCTGCCCCCGCCCCGGACGCCCCGACCACCCCGGACGTCGCGCCGACGATCCGGACCGCCGGGCCCGACGTCCACCCGACCGGGAGGACGGAGCCCGGAGACGACACCCGCGACGCCGGAGACACCCCGTCGTCGGTGACCGACGGTGTCGAGCGCGACCAGCCGTCCGGGGCGACCGCCGACGGACGTCGTGGGGCGAGCCTCCCGGTCGGCGGCCTCGCCCACCGTGCCCGGGAGGTGTTCGGGCGGGTCCGGCGGACCGACCGGACCGTGCTGTGGGCGCTCGGGGGCGCCGCCGTCGTGATCGGCCTGGTCGCGGGGACGGGCGTCGGCCTGTCGATCGGGACCCGCAGCACCGCCGAGCCGGCGACCACGGTGACGACGCCAGCAGCGGGGACGGTGACGCTCGAGCAGATGCTCGACCTGCCGCAGACCTACGCCGACCAGCTGCCCGGCGGCATGGACTCGCCGGTGTCGCTGCACACCACCCGACTCGTGTTCACGAACCGGTCGCTGGCCGGCGACGACGCGGCGACGCCCTGGAACGTCTGGGCCGGCGTCGGACGGGACAGCTCGACGATCTGCCTCGTGGCGACGGCCGACCGTCGGCAGGGCACGAGCGCCTGCTACCCCCGGGACGACGCCCTGCACGGGGCGGTCTCGCTCTCCGACACCTCGTCGAGCGGCACGCTCTGGCTGCGGGTCGTGGGTGGCGCGGTCCGTGGCACCGTGACGAGCTCGCCCGCGCCGCTGTACTGATCCGCGGGCACGCTCCGCTCCCCTCCCGAGAGTCCGGGCGTTGGAGCGCTCCTGAGAGCATCGCGAGAACGGTCCGGAGGTCCTCGCGTGATCGGCACGGGCCGTGCAACACTGGGTGGAGCGCACTCGCCGTGGAGTGGCCAGAACCACATCTCCACATCCCGCCCACCACCCGCGAGCGCGCCCCGACCGGTCGAACACCCCGTCGTTCCCGCGCGCTCCTCGCACGTCCTCGAGGAGGTCAGCCGCCGTGTCCACCACCAGCAACCGAACCGTCCAGCCGCACACGACGCCGATCACCGTCACGACGTCGTCGGTGATCGGGATCGCCGTCCTCGGCCTCGCCACGTTCTTCGCCATCACCACCGAACTGATGCCGGTCGGCCTGCTCGGCACCATGAGCGAGGACCTCGGCGTCACCGAGTCCACCATGGGCATCGTCATCACGGTGTACGCGGCGGCCGTCGCCCTGCTCGCACTCCCCCTGACCTCGCTCACCGCGAAGCTCCCCCGGAAGACGGTCCTCGTCGCGACCCTCGTCGGCTACACGGTGTCGAACGCGCTCGTCGCCCTCGCCCCGTCCTTCGCCGTGGTCTGCGCCGGACGCGTGGTCGGCGGCATCGCGCACGCCCTGTTCTTCTCGGTCGCCTCGGCCTACGCCACGCGGATCGTCCCGCCCCGGCTCGCCGGCCGCGCCATCGCGTTCGTCTACTCCGGCAGCTCACTCGGCTTCGTGATCGGCGTCCCCCTCGCCACCGGCGTCGGGCAGTCCGTCGGGTGGCGCCCTGCCGTCGGCGGAGTCGCGGCGTGCGCCGCACTGCTCGCCGTCGTGGCCGCGGTGTGCCTGCCCGCCGTCCGCGGAGCCGCGTCGCCGCACGTCGGCTCGCCGAAGGCCTGGGCGCGCACCGGACTGCTGTCGGTCGTCGTCGCCGACCTGCTGCTCTTCGCCGGGCACTACGTCGTGTACACGTACATCGGCCCGTACGTCGTCGACGCCGGACTCGACGTCGGCATGGTCTCGGGCGCCCTGCTCGTCCTCGGCGGCACCGGCGTGATCGGCCTCTGGCTGGCCGGGGTGTTCGTCGACCGGGCTCCCCGCCGGACGCTGATCGCCGCGATCGCCGCGATGGCCGCCGCGTTCGTCGTGATGCCGTTCGCGCACGGATCCCTGGTCGGCACGATGGCCGTCGCCGGCGTCTGGATGGCGGCGAACGGCACGACCGGAACGCTGTTCATGGCCGCCGCCATCCGCACCGGCGGGGTCAGTCCGGAGATCGCAGGTGCCCTGGTCAACGGGGCCTCGAACATCGGCATCGCCGGCGGTGCCGCGATCGGCGGCCAGGTGCTCGGTCTGTCGGGACTGCAGACGCTGCCGTTCGCGGGGGCGCTCGTCCTGGTCGCGGGGCTCTCCGTCGTGGCCTTCGCCAAGCGCGGCTTCCCGGTGCACGCCACGACGCAGCCGCACCTCAGCACGTCGTCGATCCACGTGCTGACGTCGTCGCTCGCCGTCGTCACGAGCTCGATCCCGACCGTCAGCCGGGCGATCCAGACCGTCACCGGGTCCGTCGCCACGGTGCACCGTGCCGCGACCGCGTCGATCCAGACCGCCACGGGGTCGGTCCGGACCGCCGGCGAGCGGTAGCCGGCAGCGCTCAGCCGCGGTGCGCCAGGGCGTCGAGCGCAGCCACCTGACCGGCGACGACGAGTTCCCGCGCCTCGGCGAGCGGCACCCAGCGGGCATCGTCGACCTCGGGAACCTCGACGGAACGGCCCGACCCGCGGGGCAGTTCCAGCGACACGGTGTTGCTCCGGACGACCTCGACCACGAAGTCCGGTGCGTCCAGGGTCCAGACCGTCACGACCTTGCCGGACGCCTGCCGGAAGTCGCCGAGCAGTTCCGGTGTGCCGCCGGGAGCGGGGACGCCGATCTCCTCGCCGAACTCGCGGAGGGCCGTCGCCAGCGTGTCCTCCCCCGCCTCGATCTCCCCCTTCGGGATCGACCACGCGCGCGGACGTCGACGCCAGAACGGGCCGCCCATGTGGGCGACGAAGACCTCCAGCGAGGGGCCGGTGCCGCGGTGCAGCAGCAGTCCGGCAGAGCGAGGGGGCACGGTCGGAGACTACCCTCGCGCGCATGCAGACCATCGAGCTCGGTGACGGCCGTTCCGTCCTGGTCGACGACACCGCTGCCGACCACGGCGCCGACGGCGGCTGGCCGACGCTCGTCTGGCATCACGAGTCTCCCCACACCGGTGTGCTCTTCGAACCGCTGCGGAGCGCCGCCACCGACCGCGGCCTGCGCCTGGTCGCCGTCACCCGCCCCGGGTACGGCGGGGCCGACCCGCTGCCGGGTCGGCGGGTCGCCGACGGCGCACACGACCTCGAGCAGGTGCTCGACGCCCTCGGCATCGACCGCGTCGCCGCGCTCGGTGGCTCCGGCGGCGGACCGCACGCCCTCGCCGCTGCGGCCCTCCTGCCGGACCGGGTCGCCGCGGTCGCGACCCTCGCCTCGCCCGCTCCCTTCGACGACTCGCCCACCTGGTGGGACGGCATGGCGGACGACGCCGGCCTCCGCGCCGCCACCGCCGGACGCCGGGCCCGCATCACCTGGGCAGCCTCCGCCGCCTTCGACCCGTCCCAGTTCGTCGACACCGACTGGGCCGCCCTCGACGGTGACTGGGCCGCACTGGGGCAGGATGCGACGGCGGCAGGCGGGTCGGGCCTCCAGGGTGGGGCCGACGACGACGTGGCGTTCGTGACGGACTGGGGGTTCGCCCTGTCGGCGGTCACGGTGCCGACGTTCCTGGTGCACGGCAGGCGGGACCGGGTCGTCCCGGTGGCGCACGGCCGAGCGCTGGCCGAGGCGATGCCCGGGGCGGCGTACGAGGAGCGTCCGGACGCCGGCCACATCGCGGTCCTGTCGACGGTGCCGACGCTGATGGACCGCCTCGCCGAGGTCCTGCGCGCCTGAGATGCCCGACGGCGCCGCGACCCGTCCTGCAGCAGCAGGACGTCAGCCGAGGAGCTCGCGGAGTTCCGCGTCGAGCCGGCCGGTCAGGTACCGGACTCCGGCGGTGTTCGGGTGCAGCGCTCCGGGCTCGAGGTCGATGCTGCTGAACCCGCCGAACGAGTCGAGCGAGACCCCTGACACGTACGCGCCGGACCGGGCGCAGGCCGAGTGGGCCTGGGTCGTGTCGAAGACGTCGACGAAGCGGACCCCGGCGGCGCGGGCGGCGGACTGCCCGACCTCGTCGAGCTGCTCCTGGATCCCGTGCAGCCACCGGACGTCGGTGTCGGTGAACGGGTACGTGTCCGAGGGGAACCGACCGGCGAGGGTGCCGAGGTCGACGGCAGGCCGGAAGCACCCGCGTTCCGGGGTGTGATCGGCGTCCGGGAAGATCGCCGGGTACCCGAGCAGGAGGACCGTGGCGTTCGGGGCCGCCCGACGGATGTCCGCCAGCGTCTCCGCGATGCCCAGGGCGACGCGGCTCTCGATCTTCGCCCCGAGGGTGTCGACCCCGTCGACGTCGAGCGTGCTCCGGCACGACGGCGCGTTCTTGCCGGAGAAGACCGGCCCGGATGCCGACAGCGCCATGCACGATGCAGCGGTGCCGAACAGGTCGGCGTCGTTGCCACCGATGGTCAGGGTGACGAGCCGGGTGGAGTCGGACAGGGCCTCGATCTGCGGCGGTGCGCCACGCCACTGCGTGCGCTCCCGGACGTCCTCGCTGGTCGCACCGGCGCACGTGACGTCCGTCAGGGCGAGCCCGAACCGCGCTGCGATGCGGTGCGGGTAGTCCCGGCCGGACTGCGCGCAGGCACCGACCGGCAGACCCGTCGGGTTCGCCAGGCCGTACCCGGCCGAGTACGAGTCGCCGAGTGCGACGTACTCGCTGCCCGGCGGCAGGTCCGTCAGTGTCTCGGGTGGGTCGTCGGTCACCGGGAAGGGCTGCGGGACCGGCCACTGCGGTGCGGCGACCGCGGCCTGCGGGACGAGCGCAGACCCCGGCCCACCCACCAGGGCCACACCCGTGAGCACGACGGACACCACGAGCGCGCGCACCACACGGGTGGCGCGCTCGCGAGCACGGGACGGACGGCGCAGGGTGGGCTCCGGGAGGTTCGGGTCAGGGTCGAGCGGACCAGGCCAGCCGGTCACGCTCGACCCGCCCTGGCACGACGCCGGTCCGGTGGGCAGGACTCAGCGCCGCCCGAGACGACGCTCGCCGCCGACGCCGGCCTGGTAGTCGAGGCCGTAGTGCTGGAAGAGCTCAGGCTCGGTCGCCGCGTCGAGCTCGCCGTCGGTGGCGATCGAGGGCGCGTCCTTCACGGTCTTCTTGTCGAACGTCACGAGCAGGTGCTTCGGCGCGACGGTGGCGCCGACGAGCGGCACGAACACGAGCTTCTTGCCCACGACACCCGTGGTCACGGACCCGAAGGCCGGCTGCTGTGTCGCGGTGTCGTAGTAGATGCTCTCGAGGTTGCCGATCTTGTCCTCCTGGGCGTCGACGACCGGCAGGCCGATCCAGTCCCGGATGTTGGCTGCTTCGAACACGGCGGCTCCCTTCGACGGCCGGACCGTCCGTGCCGTCGGATCGACGCTACCGATCGGCGCTGTGTGCGGTGACGGCGGGCGTCACGCGCAGTCCGTCGACCGCAGCGAGGACGTCGTCCGCGCTGACGGCGAGGATGGCAGGGTCCGGGTCCTCGGCGAAGACGTCGCCGCGGCGGACGGACGCGTCGGTGAGCACCACGTGCGGGCCCGACGAGGGCGGCCCCCAGGCCTCGGGTGGCGCCGGGCCGAAGAGCACGACCGAGGGGATCCCGTAGGCGGAGGCCAGGTGCGCCGCTCCCGTGTCGACGGTGACCAGGAGGCTCGCGGCGGCCACGACGGCGGCGAACGGCTGCAGGTCCAGACGTCCGGCGAGGACCGCCGAGTCGTCGAGCCCGGCCAGCTCGGCGACGGCCAGCGCGCGCTCGACGTCGTCCGCACCTCCCGTCAGGACCACGTGGTGCCCGCGGGCGACGAGTCCGCGGACCACGTCGGCGAACCGGTCGACCGGCCAGTGTCGGGCGCCGTGGAAGGCCCCGACGTGCACGACCGCGGCACCGCTCACGACGGCGGGGACGGCCGGGACCGCGATCGACACGTCGTCCGGGTCGGCGGGCATGCCGTGGGCGGTCATGAGACCCGCCCACCGGACGCGCTCGTGGACGTCGTGCCGCCACTCCGGACCGTCGGGGGTCCCGTGGCCGATCACGCGACGCGCCTGCAGCGCGTCGATGAGGTCGCCCGACTCAGGTCCGGCACCGTGCAGGTTCACGGCGACGTCGACGACGCCGGTCGGCACGTGGATCGGGTGGTCCAGGCCGTGCTGGGCGAGGTGGACGTCGACGTCGGTGACGAGCTCGACGACCGGGGCGAGCCAGGCGGTCGTGGCGAGGGTGATGCGGTGCCCCGGGAAGGCCCGGCGGAGGGCGTGCAGCGCGGGCACGGCGACGAGCAGGTCGCCGAGCTTGATCGCCCGGAGCACGACGAGCTCGGGGCGGCCGTCGGACGGGGGCAGGGTGGGTACGGCGGTCACGTGGACCGACGCTACCGGGACGAAACCGTCCCGTCCGCGGGAGGCAGCACCCTGTCCACCGCGCGCCACGGCTCGCCACGGTTCCGGCACCGGTTGGGCACGAGCGCCGCCGTGCCGGTAGAGAAGGGGTGTGGCTCTCTCCGACCGTCCGCTCCGCGGCGTGCTCTTCGACCGCGACGACACCCTGGTGGTGGACGTTCCCTACAACGCCGATCCGGAACGGGTCGTGCCCGTGGCGGGTGCGGCCGACGCGGTCGCCGCGGCCCGCGCCGCCGGCCTCGCCGTCGGTGTCGTCACCAACCAGTCCGCGATCGCGAAGGGCCTGGCGACCCGGGACCAGGTCGACGCGACGAACGCCCGCGTCGACGAACTCGTCGGGCCCTTCGACGTGTGGGAGGTCTGCCCGCACGACCGCGGCGACGACTGCGCCTGCCGGAAGCCGCGACCGGGCATGGTGCTCGCCGCGGCGGACCAGCTCAGGCTCGACGCCGCCGACCTGGTCGTGATCGGGGACATCGGCGCCGACGTCAGTGCGGCCGTGGCTGCGGGAGCCCAGGGGATCCTCGTGCCGACCGACCGCACGATGCCCGCCGAGGTCGAAGCCGCCACCACCGTCGCCGGCTCGATCGAGGAGGCCGTGGCCCTGGTGCTCGCGCGGGCCGCGGGAGGGGCCTCGTGAGCGGGCAGACCGGTCGCCGGGTGCTCGTCGCGCGTCTCGACTCGTTCGGGGACGTCCTGGTCGCCGGGCCAGCCGTCCGGGCCGTCGCCGCCGGGGCGGACCACGTCACGCTGCTGTGCGGTCCGCAGGGCTCCCCCGCCGGCGCACTGCTGCCCGGCGTCGACTCGCTCCGGGTCTGGGCGGCACCATGGGTCACCGAGACCGTCCGGCCGCTCGACGACACCGTCCTCGCCGAGTTCCGCGCGCTCGTCGCCGAGGAGCGACCCGACGAGGCGGTCGTCCTGACGTCCTTCCACCAGTCGCCGCTGCCGCTCGCGATGCTCCTGCGTCTCGCCGGGGTCCGCCGGGTGTCCGGCGCCTCGGTCGACCACCCCGGCTCGCTGCTCGACGTCCGACTGCGGCCCGGTGAGGACCTGCCCGAGGACGTCCCCGAACCCGAACGGGCGCTGCGCATCGTGGCGGCCGCGGGCTTCGTGCTCCCCGACGGCGACGACGGTCGGCTCCGGGTGCGGCACGACGACGACGCGGTGCTGCCCGACGAGGTGGCGGCACTCCACCGGTACGTCGTCGTGCACCCCGGGGCCAGTGTGGAGGCCCGCTCCTGGCCGCCCTCCGCCCACCGCGACCTCGTGGCCGCGTACGACCGACTCGGTGTCCCCGTCGTGGTGACCGGTTCGCCCGGCGAGAAGGACCTCACCGCGGAGGTGGCCGGCAGCACCGGCATCGACCTCGGCGGTCGCACCAGCCCCGCGGTGCTCGCCGCGGTCCTGGCCGGAGCCGAGGTCGTCGTCGTCGGCAACACGGGCCCGGCGCACCTCGCCGCGGCCGTCGGTGCCCGGATCGTCTCGCTGTTCTCCCCCGTCGTGCCGGCCGTGAAGTGGGCGCCGTACGCCGAACACGTGGAACTGCTCGGCGACCAGGACGCGCCCTGCCGGCTGTCGCGGGCCCGGGACTGCCCCGTCCCGGGACATCCGTGCCTGGCCCGAGTCACCGTCGACGACGTGCTCGCGGCCCACGAACGGCTCGTCGGATGCGCTCTGCGGACGAACGACGTCTCCCTGCGAGCAGCACCAGAGACCCGTGCGTAGCGTGCGGCACTGCTTCTCCTTCTCCTCCTCCTCCTCCTGATCGACAGCGACCGAAAGGCAGTGCATGCGGATCCTCGTGTGGCACGTGCACGGCGGCTGGATGGACGCCTTCGTCCGCGGCCCGCACGACTACCTCATCCCCACGACCCCCGCCCGTGACGGCTGGGGCCTCGGTCGCGGTGGCCGGAGCTGGGGCACGAACGCCATCGAGATCGCACCCGAGGACGTCGCCGCCGCCGAGGTCGACCTGGTCGTCCTGCAGCGACCGGAGGAGCTCGAGGTCGCCGGCGACCTGCTCGGCGGGCGTGACGTGCCCGTCGTCTTCGTGGAGCACAACGCCCCGCGTGTCGACGTACCGGACAGCCTGCACCCGTTCCGGGACCGCGACGACGTGACCATCGCGCACGTCACCCACTGGAACGCCCTGATGTGGGACTGCGGCTCGACCCGCACCACCGTCGTCGAGCACGGCGTCGTCGACCCCGGCCCGCTGTACACCGGCGAGCTCGAGCGGTTCGGCGCCGTCATCAACGAACCCGTCCGACGCAACCGCGTCGTGGGCACCGACCTGCTCCCCCGCTTCGGCGCGGTGGCACCGGTCGACGTGTTCGGGATGGGCACCGAGAAGCTCGACGACCTCGGCCACGGTGATCTGCTCGTCGGCATGGGCGACGTCAAGCCCGACCCGATGCACGCGGCCCTCGCCCGTCGTCGCGCCTACGTCCACGCCAACCGGTGGACCTCGCTCGGCCTCTCGCTCATCGAGTCGATGCACATGGCGATGCCGGTGCTGGTCCTCGCCACCACGGATGCCGCACGGACCGTGCCCGCCGAGGCCGGCGCGATCGGGACGGACGTCGAGGAACTGGTGCGGGCCTCCCGGACGCTGGTCGACGACCCGGACGAGGCTCGCCGACGCGGCCTGGTCGCCCGGGAGGCCGTGCTCGCGCGGCACGCGCTGCCCCGGTTCCTCGCGGACTGGGACGAGCTGCTGGACGACGTGCGGTCACGACACCGGTCCCGGACCGGAGCGACGACCGTCGGTGCGGGTGCTGCGGCACCGCAGGGAAGGAGCATCTGATGAAGATCGCCATGGTCTCGGAACACGCGAGTCCGCTCGCGACCCTCGGCGGGGTGGACGCCGGTGGACAGAACGTCCACGTCGCCGCGCTCTCCGCCGCACTGGCCGACCGCGGCCACACCGTCACCGTCTACACGCGGCGCGATGACGCATCGCTGCCGGTGCGCGTGCCGCTCCGACCCGGCGTCGACGTCGTCCACGTCGACGCAGGGCCCGCCCGGCACGTCCCGAAGGACGACCTGCTCCCCTACATGGGCACGTTCGCGCAGGTCCTGGCGTCGGAGTGGTTCGTCGACCGGCCCGACGTCGTCCACGGCCACTTCTGGATGTCCGGCCACGCGACCATCGACGCCGTGGGCCAGGTGCAGGTGCGCACCGGCGGTACCCGGATCCCCGTCGTGCAGACCTTCCACGCCCTCGGCGTCGTCAAGCGTCGACACCAGGGGGCCGCGGACACCAGCCCCGTCGAACGCGAGTGGCTCGAGCCCGCCGTCGGCCGGAGCGCCGACCAGGTCGTCGCCACGTGCTCCGACGAGGCGTTCGAGCTGAAGAGCCTCGGCGTGCCGCTGCGGTCCATCTCCGTCGTCCCGTGTGGCGTGGACGTCGAGCTGTTCCGGCCGGACGGCCCCGTCGAGGAACGCGGGCGCACCTTCCGGGTGCTCACGGCCTCCCGCCTCGTGCAGCGGAAGGGCGTCGGCACGACGATCGCCGCCGTCGCCCAGCTCGTCGCAGCCGGCCGTGACGTCGAACTCGTCATCGTCGGCGGTGCCGGCACGGCCGGTGCCGACCTGCCGGACGACCCCGAGTACCAGCGCCTCGACGCGCTGGCCCGCGACCTCGGCATCCGCGACCACGTCTCGTTCCGCGGGCAGCTCGCCCAGGAGGCGATGGGCTCGGTGTACCGCAGCGCCGACGTCGTCGTCTGCGCGCCCTGGTACGAGCCGTTCGGCATCGTCCCGCTCGAGGCGATGGCCTGCGGCGTGCCGGTGGTCGCCTCCCGCGTCGGTGGGCTCATCGACACGGTCGTCGAGGACGCCACCGGGCTGCACGTCGAACCCCGTGACGAGGACGGTCTCGCCGAAGCCCTCGGCGGACTGCTCGACGACCCGGAGCGACGTGCCGCCTACGGCCGCGCCGGTCGCCGCCGCGCCGAGTCCCGGTACACGTGGCAGAAGGTCGCCACCGACACCGAGCGCGTCTACGAACGGCTCGTCGCCGGTGGCCGGGTCCGCCCCGTCCGTCCGGCCGGCGGCATCGGCACCGCCCCGACCACCCGCATCCCGGACGCCGTCCGACCCGCCGAGGACGCGCTGGCCGAGGCCGCGCTCCCCATCACCGAGAGGAACGCCCGATGACCATCGAGCAGACCGGGATCGGCACGACCGAGACCCCGACCGTCGACGCCTCGACCAGTGACGCCTCGACCAGCACCCGCACGGTGCTCGAGCACATCGCGGCATCCGTGCCCGTCATCGCGTCCCTCGTCGACCACGGCGACCACATCGCCGCCTGGGCGGACGACATCGCCGCCCGCCTGGTGGCCGGGCGTCGCCTGCTCGCCGCGGGCAACGGCGGTTCGGCGGCCGAGGCGCAGCACCTGACCTCAGAGCTCACCGGCCGCTTCGACGGTGACCGACCCGCGTACTCGGCGATCTCGCTGCACGCCGAGACCTCCGCCGTCACCGCGATCGGGAACGACTACGGCTTCGAGCAGGTCTTCGCCCGTCAGGTCCGCGCACACGCCCGAGCCGGCGACGTCGTCGTCCTCCTCAGCACCAGCGGCAAGAGCCCGAACCTGCTCGCCGCTGCGGCAGCCGCCCGGGACGCCGGAGCGCGGTCGATCGCGATGACCGGAGCGCTGCCGAACCCGCTCGCCGGCGCGGTCGACGACGCCATCGCCATCGACGGCCCGTCCGCCAACGTGCAGGAGGCGCAGCTCGTCCTCGTGCACGCCCTCTGTCGGGCCATGGAGCCCGCGCTCCGCCGAGGAGGCACCCGATGACCGACCGGCGACTCCGCATCGTCGTCGTCGGCGACACGCTGCTCGACGTCGACGTCAGCGGTACCAGCGACCGGCTCAGCCCGGACGCGCCGGTCCCCGTCGTCGACGTCCGCTCGGACCAGCGCCGCGCCGGTGGTGCCGGCCTCGTCGCGACCATGCTCGCGAAGGACGGTCACGACGTCTCGCTGGTCACCGTGCTCGGGGACGACGCCCACGCGGACCAGCTCCGGTCGCTGCTCCCCGGCGTCCGCATCGTCGACGGCCCCTCCGGCGCGCCGACCCCGGTGAAGACCCGGGTCCGCGTCGGCGAGCACGCCCTGGTGCGGATCGACGAGGGCTGCGACACCCCGCCCGTCCCCGCCGTGACGCCCGCGATGCGCGACGCCCTCGACGGCGCCGACGCGGTCATCGTCGCCGACTACGGACGCCGGCTCACCGAGGCGGCCGAGATGCGTGCCGCGCTCGGTGCGGTCGTCGCGCACACCCCCGTGGTCTGGGACCCGCACCCGAAGGGCGCCACCCCCGTCGCCGGCACCACCGTCGTCACGCCGAACGCCAGCGAGGCGCACCGGTTCACCGGCATCGCCGGCAGCGGGGTCGCCTTCGCCACCGACGCCGCCGCCGACCTCGTCGCCCGTTGGGACGTCCGCGCCGTCGCCGTCACGATGGGCGACCGCGGGGCCCTGGTCGGCAGCCGCACGCCCCGCGGCGCCGACTCCCGGTTCGTCCCCGCTCCGTCCGTCACGGCCGGCGACCCCTGCGGTGCCGGCGACCGGCTCGCCGCCGGGGTCGCCGTCGCCCTCGCCGACGGAGCGGAGATCGCCGACGCCGTCACGGCCGGGGTCGAGGCCGCGTCCGCGTACCTCGCCGCCGGTGGTGTCGCCTCGCTCGTCGAGGGCGCGCCACCGGCACCGATCGCCGTGCCCGGCGCGGACCGGGACGCACTGCGTGTCGTCCACGAGGTCCGTGCCTCCGGCGGCGTCGTCGTCGCGACCGGCGGCTGCTTCGACCTGCTGCACGCCGGACACGCGCGCACCCTGTCGGCAGCGCGGGCACTCGGCGACTGCCTGGTCGTCTGCCTGAACTCGGACGACTCGGTCCGGGGGCTCAAGGGCCCCGACCGGCCGATCATGGGCCAGGACGACCGCGTCGAGCTCCTCCTCGCGCTGGACTGCGTCGACGCCGTCGTCGTGTTCGACGAGTCCACCCCCGACGAGGCGCTCCGCCGCTTCCGCCCGGACGTCTGGGCGAAGGGCGGCGACTACACCGCGGACGAACTGCCCGAGTCCGTGACCCTCGCCGAGTGGGGTGGGCGGGTCGTCACCGTGCCGTTCCACCCGGGCCGCTCCACCACCCGGCTCGCCGCCGCGATCGAACGCGTCGGCTGAGCCCCACCGCTCTCCACCTGCCCCACCACAGCAAAGGACATCCATGCCCGTCCCCACCACCCCCATCGGCCGCGTCCTCGTCACGGGCGGCGCCTCCGGACTCGGCGCCGCCGTCGTGGCCGCCGTCACCGAGGCCGGCGGCACCCCGATCGTCCTCGACCTGCGCATCGACGCCGTTCCCGAGGGCGTCGACGCCGTCGCCGTGGACGTCTCGGACACCGACGCCGTCGAACGTGCCGTCACCGAAGCGGTCGAGCGCCACGGAGGCCTGGACGCCGTCGTGACCGCGGCGGGGATCGACACACCGGCTCCGATCGACGCCATCTCGTCGGGCAACTGGGAGAAGATCGTCGGCGTCAACCTCATCGGCACCGCGTCGACCGTGCGCGCCGCACTCCCCGCGCTCGAGGCGACGCACGGCCGGGTCGTCACGATCTCGTCGTCGCTCGCCCTGCGCGGCGTCGGCCACGGCACCGCCTACTCGGCGTCGAAGTTCGGCGTCCGCGGGTTCTCGCAGGCCCTCGCCGCCGAGACCGCCGGCCGCGTCGGCGTCACCAACGTGATCCCCGCCGGCATGCGCACCAACTTCTTCGCCGACCGGACCGAGCAGTACAAGCCGGGTCCGGACGCGCAGCTCATCGAGCCGGAGTACGTCGCGAACTCGATCATCTTCGCCCTCTCGCAGCCGGCCGGGTGCGAGATCCGCGAGCTGTCGATCATGCCGGCGACGGAGCCCAGCTGGCCCTGACCCGTGCACGCGACCGGCGCACGCGCCGGCGCACGCGCCTGACGGACGGGAGGCCCGGTACCAGCTGGTACCGGGCCTCCCGTCCGTCTCCGGTCGCGCCGTGCCGCCGCCCACCCGCCCGCCCGCCGCCGAGGTCGCACGAGCTGCTGCCCGGACGGCCTACCGGCAGCCGATCGTGCACCCTCGGCAAGGGGCGCACGGCACGTCGTGCGACCTCGGGAGGCCCACACCGGCCCCGACGGACCGGCCCACCGCCCTCAGTTGGTGGCGAGCAGGTCCGCGACGTCCGCCAGGACCCGGTCCGGGGTGATCTCGTCGACGAACGACGGGTCGTGGGCGCACCGCTCGGCGCTCCACCCCACCTGGGTGACGTCGACCCCACACACCGGGCACCGGGTGACGAAGCTCATCAGGACGCGGTGTCGTCCGCGGTCGAGCGGCCCCGCGTTGATGACGTTGCCGAACCAGAAGACGCCGACGGTCGGGGTGCCGACCGCGACGGCGAGGTGCCGCGGGCCGGAGTCGTCGCCGACCATGACGTCGGCGGCACCGAGCACGGCGGGCAGCTCCGGCAGCGGCAGGGTCCCGGTGAGGTCGTGCAGGCGGGCGGCAGCCTCGGGCCCGACGGCCTCGGACACCGACGCCCGGATGGTGGTCGCGGCCGGCCGGTCCGAGTCGTCCCCGACGAGGACGACGTCGTCGCCGGCCTCGAGTCGGGCGACCGCGACGGCAGCGAACCGCTCCGGGCTCCAGCGCCGGCGGGGGTCGGTGGCACCGGGGTGCATCGCGACGAGTCGGCCGGTGACGCCGAGGCGCTGCCGGACCGCGGCCCGCTCGTCGTCCGTCACGGAGAGGCGCGGATCGAGCGTGACGGGTTCGGCACCGCCGAGCCCGACGACCTCGAGCGCGCGGAGCACCTCGTGCTGGTAGTAGACGTAGCGGACCCAGCGCTCCGTGGGGGCGGCGTCCTCGGTGGCGGTGCCGATCGAGTGCGCGGCGCCCAGGCGGAGCAGGAACGGGTTCGAGTTCCGGCCACCGCCGTGCAGCTGCACCGCCAGGTCGAACCGGCCGTGCAGGCGGGCGAAGAAGTCCTCTGCGTCCGGGGCGTCGTCGCCGCTGTCCCGGACGCCCGGCGACACGGGCAACTCCTCGACCGCGTGCACCGCGTCGGAGCGGCCGGCGAGCAGCACACGGGCCATCGGGGTGCCGAGCAGGGTGATCCGCGCCTCCGGGTACGCGGCGGCCAGCGCCTCGATCGCCGGCATCGCGAACATGAGGTCGCCGAGTCCCCCGCCCCGGAGCACCGCGATCTCGCGGACCCCCTCGAAGCGATCGCCGCCACGTCCGATCTGCACCACGCCTGTCGTCCTCCTCGTCGTCCGACGCTGCCCGGTGTCCCGTCGCGCGTCCCTTCGTTCCTACCGACCGGAGCCGGTGCAGGTGCCGAGACCGTGGACCAGCTGCGTCCCGTGGACACCACGGCGCGACCCGTGGGCGCGTCCAGCAGGAGGAGTGCAGCGTGGAGAGCCCCGGTGTACGTGACCGGACCACCACGAGAAGGACGCACATGACGCTCGATGCCCCCACCACCACCGCTCCGTCGTCGGACGACTCGTCCGCGGACACGATCACGGTGCTCGATCCCGTGACCGGCGAGGTGGCCTCGGAGACCCGCCGGAGCACGGCGGACGAGGTGCGGGACGCGGTCGCGCGTGCGCGGGCAGCGGCGACCGGATGGGCCCGGACGGCTCCCGGTGAGCGTGGGGCGCTCCTCCGGGCAGCGGCCGAGCGGCTCCGTGACCACGCCGACGAGCTCGCCGCGATGAACACCCGCGAGACCGGCAAGGTCCCGGGCGACGCCCTCGGCGGAGTCGAGGCCGGCATCAACACGCTCATCCAGTACGCCGAGCTCGGCCCCCTGCACCGCGGCGAGGCCCTGCGCGGCAACCATGGTGCCGCCGACTTCGCCGTCCCGCACCCCCGGGGCGTCGTCCTCGCCCTGACCCCGTGGAACGACCCGGTGGCCGTCGCGTGCGGGATCCTCGGCGCCGCGATCGCCGCCGGCAACACCGTCGTCCACAAGGGCAGCGAGCGGAGCCCGGGCACCATCGCACTGCTCAACCGCCTGCTCGCCGCCGAGCTTCCCGACGGCGTGCTCGTCGGCGTCGACGGTGACGCCACGACCGGTGAACAGCTCCTGGCCGAGGACGGCATCGCCGTCTACGCCCACGTCGGTTCGACCGCGACGGGTGACCGTCTGGCCGAGGCCGCGCTCCGCACCCGCGCGCACGTCATCCGCGAGAACGGCGGCAACGACGCCGCCGTCGTGGACGCCGACGTCGACCCCGTCTGGGCCGCCGACCAGGTCGCCCTCGGGGCCTTCGCGAACACCGGGCAGATCTGCACGAGCGTCGAGCGCGTCTACGTGCACCGCGACATCGCCGAGGAGTTCACCGCCGCCCTGGTCCGTGCCGCCGAACGGAAGACCGCGGCCGCGGCGGCGGACTTCGGCCCCCTGGTGGACGAGCGCCTCCGTGCGACCGTCCAGCAGCACGTCGACCAGGCCGTCGCCGCCGGCGCGCAGGTCCTGACCGGCGGCGCGGTCCCCGCGGGCGCGGGCACGTTCTACCCGGCGACGGTGCTCACCGGCTGCACCGACGACATGCTCGTCCTCACCGAGGAGACGTTCGGCCCGATCGCCCCGATCCGCGTCGTCGAGGACATGGCCGAGGGCCTGCGCCTCGCCGCGGAGGACCGCTACGGCCTGGCCGCGACCGTCCTGACCGCCGACACCGCGACCGCGCTGCAGGCCGCGGCCGAACTGCCGGTCGGCACCGTGAAGGTCAACGCCGTGTTCGGCGGCGCACCCGGGGGCAGCGCGGAGCCGCGCGGCGCGTCGGGCTCCGGTTTCGGCTACGGCCCGCACCTGCTCGACGAGATGACGACGACCACGGTCGTGCACCTCGAGGCAGCCCCGCGACGCGCGACGAGCTCGGCCGCCGTCAGCACAGACGCGAGCACCGGCACCGGCACGGCCGTCGACCCGTCCACCGCCGGCAGCCACGGCACGGACACCGCGACGGCCGAGGACGTCCGATGACCGCCGACGTCCGCATGGTCCGCCGCGTCGTCGACACGATCGCCGCGCGCCAGCCGGTCGTCGTGGTCGTCGGGGACGTCATCCTGGACCGCTGGACGGTCGGAGCAGCCGAGCGGGTCTCCCGTGAAGCCCCGGCCCCCGTGGTCCGCGTCACCGAGACGATCGCCGTCCCGGGAGGCGCGGCGAACACCGCGGTCAACGCCCGGGCCCTGGGTGCCGACGTCCGGATGGTCGCCCTGATCGGCGACGACGAGACCGGCCGGGTCCTGCGGGACCGCCTGGAGGCCGCCGGCGTCGACACCCGCTGGCTGGTCGCGGTACCGGGCGCGACGACGACGAGCAAGGACCGGATCGTCGGTGGGGACCGAGTGGTCGTCCGGGTCGACGACCTGGCCGGACCGCCGAGTGCGGCGGACACGGCCCTCCTCGCCGAGGCGACGGCAGCGGCGGTCCAGGGACGCTTCCCGGGCACCCCCGACACCATCGCCGCAGCCGACGGAGCCGCCGCCGCGGACGCCGTCGTGGTCTGCGACTACGACCTCGGCGTCGACGCCGCCGCGATCGTCCCCGTCCTCGAGCGGGACCGGCCGACCACCGTGGTCGTCGACGCGCACGACCTCGGGCGCTGGCGTGCCCTGCAGCCGGACCTCGTCACGCCGAACGCCGGGGAGGCAGCCGCACTGCTCGGCCGCGACCTCGGCCAGGGTGCCGGACGTGCCGAGACCGTCGTCGCCGCTCGGGAAGAGGTCCTCACGGTCACCGGTGCGCGGAACGCCGTCGTGACGCTGGACCGCAACGGCACGGTCCTGCTCGAGGACACCACGGCCCTGGCCAGCGACGTGCACCGCACCCGCGCGACCCCGGCGTCCGAGCAGCAGGCCTCCGGTGCCGGCGACACGTTCTGCGCCGCGGCCTCGGTCGCCCTCGCGGTCGGCACCCCCGTCCGCGAAGCCGTCTCGTTCGCCCAGGCAGCAGCCGACGTCGTCGTGCGCGAAGCCGGCACCTCCGTGTGCACCGCCGAGGCCCTGGTGGCGTCGGTGTCGGCCCCCGCCGAGACCGTCGTCGACCACGACCAGCTCGCCGACGCGGTCGAGGAAGCCCGGCGCGCCGGTCGTCGCATCGTCTTCACGAACGGGTGCTTCGACGTCGTCCACCGTGGGCACACGACGTACCTGCGGCAGGCGAGCGAGCTCGGCGACCTGCTCGTGGTGGCGCTGAACGACGACGACTCGGTCCGTCGCCTCAAGGGACCGGAGCGTCCGATCAACACGGCTGAGGACCGTGCCGGTGTGCTCGCCGCCCTGGCCTGCGTCGACCTGGTGACGGTGTTCGCGACCGACACCCCGATCCCGCTCATCGAGCGCATCCGTCCCGACGTCTACGTGAAGGGCGGCGACTACTCCCCCGAGATGCTCAGCGAGACCGAGGTGGTCCGCGCGCACGGTGGCGAGGTCGTGATGGTCGACTACGTCGCCGAGCACTCCACGAGTGCTGTCGTCCGCCGGATCCGCGAGACCGCGGCGGGCAACGGCAGGGCGGCGGGCAACGGCACGGCACCGGCCGGTGCGACGCCGACCGACCCCGCCGTGACCGGTCCCGGGGAACCATGACACGGGGCGCGCGGTGGTCCGGCGAGTGGGGTCGTCCGGCCGATACGGCACCGGGTGGCAGCGCCCAAGTGGACGTCGACGTCCTGATCCCGACGGTCGGTCGGACCGCCGAGCTCGCGGCGACCCTCGCCGGGCTGGCCGCCCAGACCGACGTCGCCTTCCGCCTGGTGCTGAGCGACCAGTCCGAGGCCGGTGACGTCGCGGAACGCCCGGCGATCGCTGCGATGACCCGCATCCTGGAGGCCCAGGGCCGCCCCGTCACGCTGCTCACCCACCCGGAGCGGCGGGGCCTGGCGGAACACCGGCAGTTCCTGCTCGACCACGCCGCGGCAGATGCGGTCCTGTTCCTCGACGACGACGTGTGGCTCGAACCCGGCTCGGTCCAGCGCATGCTCGACGCGCTCCGGTCGCTCGACACCGGGTTCGTCGGCAGCGCCGTCCAGGGTCTGTCGTACCTGGAGGACCGTCGACCGCATGAGACCGAGCCGTTCACGCTGTGGGACGGTCCGGTGGTGCCCGAGGTCGTCCGCCGGGGGATGCCCGGGTTCGACCGCTGGTCCCTGCACAACGCCGCCAACCTGGTGCACGTCGCAGCCGAACTCGACGTCGAACCCGGCGGTTGGCTGCCCTACCGGGTCGCCTGGGTCGGGGCCTGCGCGATGTACGACCGGTCCGCGCTCGAAGCGGTCGGCGGTTTCCGGTTCTGGGAGTCGCTTCCGTCCGGCCACGCGGGTGAGGACGTCGTCGCGCAGTGGCTCGTCATGGAGCGCTTCGGCGGCGTCGGCATCGTGCCGTCCGGTGCCGTGCACCTGGAGGCACCGACGACCGTCACGGACCGGTCGGTCGACGCCCCGGACGTGGTCTTCGCGCACGAAGCGCGCCACGAGCAACAGCACCAGGAGCACTGACCGCACCGGGGTCGTACCCCGCCGGAGTCATACCGCGGTAGGGGGTCGGACGCGACCACAGCGGGATGGCAGGACGCCGGTCGCTCCGTAGCGTCGTACCCGTCGGCGAGGTCCGCCGACGGGAGGAGCGACACCGTGCTCGACCAGATCACCCCACTCGTCGTCGACCTGGCGTCCTCGCCGCTCGTCTACCTCGTCCTGTTCGTCCTCTGCCTGGTCGACGGGTTCTTCCCGCCGGTGCCGAGCGAGACGGCGCTCGTCGCCGTCGCCGCGGTCGCCGCCACCTCGGGCCAGCCGGTCCTCGCCGCCGTGCTCGGAGCCGCTGCCCTGGGCGCGATCGCCGGTGACTCGATCGCCTACGCCATCGGCCGTCGGGTCGGACTCGGGCGGCTCCGGAACGCTCGGCGTCCCCGGATCGCGGCGGCGTTCGCCTTCGCCGAGCGGCAGATGCAGCGCCGGTCCGCCCGCCTCATCCTGATCGGCCGGTACATCCCGGTCGGCCGCGTCGCCGTCAACATGACCGCCGGCGCCACCGGCCTGCCCTACCGCCGGTTCCTCGGCATCAGCGCGATCGCCGGCCTCGCCTGGAGCGCGACCTCGATCGGCATCGCGCTCGCCACCTCGTCGTTCCTGCACGAACCCCTCGTCGCCGCCGCCGTCTCGATGGTCGTCGCCGGGGGCCTCGGCCTGGTGGTGGACCGGGTCCTCGGTAGGCTCCAGCGCAGACGGGACGCACGCCGCACGGCCACCGGCCTGGAGGCGCGCCCCACGCCCGCCACCGACCCCACCGC
>NZ_QKSF01000022.1:0-36081 GCF_003234045.1 Curtobacterium sp. MCPF17_047
GTGCGGGTGGACCCGATCGGGGAGCCGGCGGGGGCCCGGGGGACCGCGCCGCGTGCTGATCCCGCGCGGAGCGGTGGCCCCTCGTGCCGACACGTGGTGCCTGCACACCCGGCGTCAGGACCGCCGTCTTCGGGTCACGTCGGTCCGTCCTCGGAGGGAGTGCAGCCGAGTCGATACCCGGCGGTCTCGAGTGTACGACCTGGTGGTCGTCGTGCACAGGGCGGCGGGTCAGTCCTCGCCGTGCTCCACGGGATGTGGCTGGTCCGGAGTGACGGGCAGGGTGCCGGTGTGGTCGCCGTCGAGTCGGATGCTCCCGGTGTGCACGCCGCCCGCACCGGCGCGCTGCCCGGGGCGTCGCAGCAACCGGGCGGCACCCGGACGGACCGGTCGTGGCGTCCGTCCCCGCCCGCGACCGCGACGGAGGAGCGAGGCGAGCTGGGACTGCGGCTGCCAGTTGCGGCCGTTCGGCAGACCCCAGCCCCAGCGGACGGCCCCCCAGCGCAGCAGCAGCGACAGCACGACGGCGGCGACGATGCCGATCGTCGGGGAGCCGAGCGCGGACGCCCCGACCATCACGGCGGACGCAGCGACGGCGACGGAGGCGTAGAGGGCGTTGCCGCCGAACACCGCGGGCACCCGGCGCAGCAGCAGGTCGCGCCCGACCCCGCCGCCCACCGCGGTGATGGTCCCCATGATGATCGCGGCGGGCCACTCGAGCCCCGCGTCGAACGTGCGCTGGACGCCGACCACCGCCCAGAACCCGATGACGGCGGCGTCGAGGAACGTGAACAGCCGGTCCCACCCGCGCTCGGAGAACGACACGAAGAACGCGACCAGCGCCCCGGCCACCGCGACCGGGACGTAGAGCGGGTCGGTGAGTGCGACCGGCGGTCCGTCCTGCAGCAGGACGTCGCGGAGCATGCCGCCGCCGAGTCCCGAGACGAACCCCACGACGAGGAAGCCGAACAGGTCGAAGTCCATCGACCGTGCCACCGCGCCACCGAGCAGTGCGGACGCGAAGACCCCGGCGAGGTCGAGCACGTTCGTCACGGCGGCGAGGCCGTCCACCGTCAGCAGGTTCATGAGGACCATCAAAGCGCACGCGTCCTCCGCTGGCGGTTCGCGCGCCGGTTAGGTTAGCCTCACCTTCGTCATGCTCGCCACACTCGTCATCGGTCTCCGTGAAGGCCTCGAAGCCACCCTGATCGTCGGGATCATCGCCGCGTTCCTCCGTCGGAACCGCGTGCCGCTCGCCCCGATGTGGACCGGTGTCGGCGTCGCCGTGCTCCTCAGCATCGCCGTCGGGCTCGGGCTCCAGGCGGTCGAGCAGGCGCTCCCGCAGGCGCAGCAAGAGGCCATGGAGGCGCTCATCGGCATCGTCGCGGTGGTGTTCGTCACCGGGATGATCGTCTGGATGCGGAGCCACGCCCGGCACCTCGGCCGGGAGCTCGAGGCCAGCGCGTCCGCCGCCCTCGGTCGCGGCACCGCGTGGGCGCTGGCCGGCATGGCGTTCCTCGCCGTCCTCAAGGAGGGCTTCGAGACCTCGGTCTTCCTCCTCGCGACCTTCCAGGCGTCGAGCGACACCGGCCTCGCCGCCCTCGGCGCGGTGGTCGGCATCGCGGCCGCGGTCGTCGTCGGGTACGGCATCTACACGGGGGGCGTCCGGTTGGACCTGGCGAAGTTCTTCACCGGCACCGGTGTCTTCCTGGTCTTCGTCGCCGGTGGTCTCGTCCTCACCGTGCTCCGCCGTGCGCACGAGGCCGGCTGGGTCGTGATCGGACAGCAGCGCACCGTCGACCTCGCCTGGCTCGCCCCGAACGGGTCCGTGCAGGGCGCCCTGGTCACCGGCGTGCTCGGCATCCCGCCGGACCCGCGGGCCGTCGAGGTGCTCGGCTGGGTGCTCTACGTCGTCCCGGTCCTGGCCCTGTCGCTCTGGCCGCGCCGCTGGAAGCCGTCGGTCGTCCGCGTCCCCGCCGTCCGGATCGCGGTCGCGTCCGGCCTCGTGGTCGCGGTGCTCGCGCTCGCCGTCGCCGTGCCGACCGGTCACCCCGACGTCCCCGCGACCGCCCGGGTCACCGGCGACGCCTCGTCCGTCACCGCACGGGTCTCCGGGTCCTCCGCCAGCCTCCGCGTCGGTGGCAGCAGCAGCGGCAGCACCGGCCGGGAGGCCCGGATCACCCTCCCCGCATCGGCCCACCGCCGTGTCACCCGCGACGGCACCGCGACCGACCGGTGGCGCCTGACGTCGGACCGCGCGCCCTCGGACCCAGCGGCAACCGACCAGCCCGCCACCCTGACGCTCGACGACCTCGTGCAGCTGTTCGGTCGGATCCCGGTCGGCATCTCGCCGAGCAGCGCGCCCGGGCCGTACCGGGCCTCCTGGGCGACCCACGACACCGTGACGCTGTGGACCGCCGACGGCGGCGTGGTGGACGCGAGCCGCGCGGCACGCTCGGTGCTCACGCTGACCGGTGGGGGCCTCCCGACCGCCCGGACCAGCACCCTCGACCGCACCGTCTGGGCGGTGCCGCGCGCCACCGTCGACCGGACGACCGCCGCCCTGGCGGCGGACCGGACCCGCACCGCGGAGCTGGCCCTCTGGACCCGCTGGCTGCCCCTCGCGCTCGGCATCGCCGCCGCCGCGCAGGTGCTGCTCGCCCTCCGGGACCGCCGTCGCCTCGGCCTGCCCGACTCGACCGTCCCCTCGACCACCCCCACCCGTGGCCCACCCGTCACGGCGACCGCAAGGAGCACCGATGCCGTTCGGTAGAGCGACCACCGTCCGACCCCTGACCACGCGGGGGCGCCTCGGCGCGCTGGGCGCCGTCGCGGCACTCGCCCTCACCGGCTGCGCGAGCAACGGGACCGCCGCGGGCGACGCCACCGAGACCTCCGGCAAGGTGGCCCGGGTCACCGTCACCCTGACGAACGACGGTTCCGACCGCTGCGCCGTGAGCACCAGCAAGGTCGCCGCCGGCCCCGTGACCTTCACGGTGGAGAACCAGTCGTCCACCGCGATCACCGAGGTCGAGCTGCTGCAGGACCAGCGGATCCTCGGCGAGAAGGAGAACCTGGCGCCGGGACTCGACCCCGTCTCGTTCACCGCGACGCTCACCGGCGGCAAGTACCAGGTGTACTGCCCGGGCGCGGAGCACGAGCTCACCGGTCTGACCGTCACCGGCTCTGTGAAGTCCACCGCGAACAGCAGCGCCGCGAGCCTGCTCCGCGACGGCACGAAGGGGTACGCCGAGTACGTCGACGGCCAGGTCACCGACATGGTGACCGCCGTCGACGCGCTCGAGAGGGACGTCGACGCCGGGGACCTGGCCGCCGCGAAGACCGCCTACGCGAACGCCCGCCCGTACTACGAGCACGTCGAGAGCGATGTCGACGGGTTCGTGAAGCAGGGCCACGAGGCGACGGACAACGCCGGCAACCTGGACTACCTCATCGACATGCGCGCCTCGAACGCCGACCCGGCCGTCGGCTGGAGCGGCTTCCACGCCGTCGAGCGCGACCTGTTCGCGAACGGTGCGATCACCGCCGACACCAAGCGGTACGCCGACGACCTCGCCACGAACGTGCACCTGCTCGCGAAGCTCGTGCCGACGCTCGACTACAAGCCCGAGGACCTGGCGAACGGGGCCGCGGGCCTGCTCGAGGAGGTCCAGTCGAACAAGATCACCGGCGAGGAAGAGGCCTACAGCCACATCGACCTCGTCGACCTGGCCGCGAACGTCGAGGGCTCCCGCCAGGCCTTCGCGTACCTCAAGCCCGGCCTGACGAAGCTCGACCCGGCGCTGACGAAGCAGATCGCCCGGCAGTTCGACGCGACGAACACGCTCATGGACGGGTTCCGGAACGCCGACGAGCTCGGCGGCTTCGACAGCTGGGACGCCGCCACCCGAGCCGCACACGCGAACGCGATCTCGCAGCAGGTCCAGGCGCTGCAGGACCCGCTGTCCCGGCTGGCCGAGAAGGTCGCCACCGCGTGAGCGACAGCGACGACCGCAGCACGCGGGAGGACGAGACCCGGGGAGTCTCGCGCCGAGGACTGCTCGGGGCGGGACTGGCCGTGGCCGGCGCCGGTGTCGGCGCGGCCGCCGGCATCGCCGGGTCAGCGGTGGCGAGCGGCGTCGACCCGTTCGCGGCGGCGGCGAACGGCGACGAGTCCGTCGACATGTCCCGCAGCCATCCCTTCTACGCGACGGCGGCCGGGACACCGCAGGGCGGTATCCGGACCGACCCGCAGCGCCACTGCGTGTTCATGACCTTCGACCTGACCCTCGGCACCGCGACCGAGTTGCAGGTGCTGCTCGCCCGCTGGTCGGCCGCGATCGCACAGCTGCAGGCCGGGCAGACGATCGGCAGTGTCGAACCCACGCACGGGGACGGCGTCGGCGCGGACACCGGCGAAGCACTCGACCTCGGCCCCGCGTCCCTGACGGTCACGGTCGGCCTCGGCCCCGGGGTCTTCGACGAGCGCTTCGGGCTGGCCGGCAAGCGACCGGCGGACCTGGCCGAGCTGCCGTCCCTGCCGAGCGACCGCTTCGAGTCCGGGCTGACCGGCGGGGACCTCTCCCTGCAGGCGTGTGCCGACGACCCGCAGGTGGCGTACCACGCGGTCCGCGACCTGGCCCGGATGGCACGGGGGAGCGCGACGGTGAAGTGGACCGTCCTCGGTTTCGGGCGCGCTTCGGCCGGGCCCACCCAGGCGACACCGCGGAACCTGATGGGCTTCAAGGACGGCACCCGGAACATCACCACCGACGCCGACCACGACCGCTTCGTGTGGCTCGACGAGGACGCCGACTGGATGGCCGGCGGCACGTACCAGGTGGTCCGCAAGATCCGGATGAACCTGGAGATCTGGGACGCCGACGTCGTCAGCGACCAGCAGCGGGTGTTCGGACGGACGAAGGTCAGCGGCGCGCCGCTCTCCGGCGGCCAGGAGCACACCACGCCGGACTTCCACGCGACCACGCACGGAGCGCCCGCGATCGACCCCCGCTCGCACGTCGCCCTCGCCGCACACGAGGCGAACGGCGGCGTGAAGATCCTGCGCCGCGGCTACAACTACACGGACGGGCTCAACCAGTACGGACAGCTCGACGCCGGACTGCTGTTCGTGGCGTACATGAACGACCCGGACCACTTCACCCGGCTGCAGCGGAAGCTCGGCGCCTCGGACCGGCTCAACGAGTACATCGCACACATCGGGTCGGCGGTCTTCGCGGTCCCGCCGGCACCCCGCAAGGGCTCGTACATCGGCGAGCAGCTCTTCCGCTGAGCACGGCGCCGGTGACCGCCAGGAGGTGAGCCGGTGACCGCCAGGAGGTGAGAGGGGTGTCCTCCGCCGTTTCCCTGGAGGCGGAGGACACCCGCGACGCGGGGTCCGATCGGGCGGAACCACCGTCCGGCGACCCGGCGCGGCGCATCGCGCGTGGCGACCGGTGCAGCGTACCGCGATGACATGCGGAAACCGCCCGTGCTGTCCGAGAGCGGCTGCCGGACCACGAAGGAACGCACCGCCCTCCGGTCGGCTGCCGGAGGACGCAGGACGGGCCCGCCCTCCGGTCGGTGGACGGGCCCGTCGGTGAACCGCGAGGCCGGGAGGCGCGTCAGCCCTCCGAGGGCTCGCTCACGTCGTGCGCGGCGCGCTTCCGGCGGACCACCAGCAGTGCGGTGAGCCCGGCGAGGAGCAGCAGCCCGGCCGCGACGGCCGGCGCTACGAGCTCGGCGCCCGTGTAGGCGAGGGCACCCCCGTCAGCGGTGCCGATCCCGCCACCGGCGATCGGGACGACACCGGTGCCGGTGCCGCCGAGGCCGGCGTCGCCGGAGCCCCCGTCGCCACTTCCGGGGACGGGAGTCGGCGTCGGGTCGGAGCCGTCGACGGGCTCACCCGGACCGGTGCCGGGATCGGGGACGACCGCGATCGGGACCGTCACGGCCAGCGTGATCTGCTGCCCGTTCGGCAGCTCCACGACGAGCGGCTCGTCCGAGGTCTCGACGGCCGTGGCGGCCAGGCGCGACGCGGTCGACGGCGCTGCCGGCTGGGCGACGCCCGGCTCGGGGACCGTGAAGGTCAGCGAGGCGCGACCCTGCTCGTCGGTCTTGTCGACGACGGCGGTGTCGATCGGGCTCGTGGCGAGCACCTGGTCCCCGGCGGAGACCGAGACGTCACCGCTCTGGTCACCGGCGTTGCTGAACACCAGCGAGGACAGGTCGATCGTCACGGCGTCACCGGGCTGGAAACCACCCTCGGGGACCGGCGTCGTGCGGACGCCGATCGACCGCTGGTCCATCGGCGGTTCGACGGCGTCGTGTGCCGCGAAGTAGTCCGCCTGCGCCTGCAGGTCGACCTGACCCGAGTCCGCCTTGTTCGTCCCCGCCGCGAACGCCGCGAAGTTGTCGCCACCGGTCGACAGGAACGAGTTGACGGTCACCTTGACCGTCGCATCGAGCGCGATCGGCTCACCGTCGAGGGTCATGCCCGTGATGCGCTCGCCGCGGCCGGCGGACGGGTCGTACGTGTACGCGAAGCCGCTCGAGACACCGAGCTTCAGGAACGGACGTTCGAGGCCGTCCGGCTGCCACTGCTGCTCGAGGGCGTCCTTGATCTGCTGGCCGGTGAGGTCCTCGGTGACCAGGGTGTTCGCGAACGGCTGGACGAGTGCGGCCTCCTTGTAGGAGACGCTGCCGTCCGGGTCGCCGGCACCGCTGGAGGCGTACACGAGGTCGGTGCGCAGGCCGCCCGGGTTCATGAAGGCGATCTGTGACCCCTGGCGTTCGGTGGCCCAGCGCTGCACCTCGGCGATGTTGTTCCCGAGGGTCGACTCGCCGCCGCGGTTCTCGGTCTTGCCGTCGGACTGCAGTGCGCGGCGGAGGTCGCCCGTGATCGTGCCGAGTGGCTCCTTGCCCTTCACGTCGGCGATGGCCTTCGCGTCGGCGACGGTCTTCGTCACCGCGTCGACCGAGGTGGTGTCCTTCGGAGCTGCGGTCGCGGTGTTGAGCGGCAGCACCTCGGCGCTGATGCCGGTGAGCGTGTGGTCCGCGCCGACGGTCAGCTGCAGGTGGCCGTAGTTCATGCCGTACGAGCCGGTCTGGATCACCGGGCGGACGGTGCCGTCCGGGCCGGCGATCTCGTGGTCGTACATCGCGTGGGTGTGCGCCGACACGATCGCGGCGACCTTCGACGACACCTTGCCGGTGATCTGGCCGAAGGCACCGCTGCCGGTGGCGTCGCTGAGCGCGCTCGTGGTGGCGCCCTCGTGCACGAGCAGGACGAGGACGTCGGCCTCGCCGTTGGTCGCGTCGCCGTCGGTGAGCTCGGTCGCGTAGCGGTTCACCGAGCTGACGATCGGGGCCATCGCGAGGCCCTCGACGCCACCCGGGCTGACGAGCCCGGGGATGAGCGCCTCGGTGGTCGCACCGATGAAGCCGACCTTGACACCGCCCCTCTCGACGATCGACCACGGGGTGAACGCCGGATCGGTGGTGCCGGCCTTGACGATGTTCGCCGAGATGTAGGGCCAGGTGGCCCGGTCCTCGATGCGCCCGGTGAGGTCGTCCTGGCCCTTGTCGAGCTCGTGGTTGCCGATCGCGCTGACGTCGAGGTGCATCTGGTTGAGCACGTCGATCGTCGGGTCGTCGTCCTGCACGAACGAGGTGAACGTCGAGGCGCCGACGTTGTCACCCGCGCTCGTGAAGATGGTGTTCGGGTTCGCCTCACGCTGGGCCTGCACCACGGCGGCGAGCTTCGCGGCACCGGCGGCCTTGTCGGCCGTGGTCCCCTCGGACTCGATGCGACCGTGGAAGTCGTTGACGTCGACGATGTCGATCGTCGTGTCGCCGGCGGCCGCGGGAGGCACGGCGGCGGTCGGCGCCTCGGCGGCCGACGCGGCGGTCGGGGCGCCGAGGGCGACGAGGACCCCGGCGGTGGCGAGGGCGGTGCCGGCGACGATGCCGCGCCTCCGCCTGGTGGTCTCGGGGATGTGGGTCGGGCTCATCGTGTGAGGACTCCTGGTGTGGTGGTTCTGCCCCCGGACGGGGGCGCGACCTGCCGAACCTACGAGGATCCACAGGCGACACGCCAGACCCGGGTCGGCGGCGTCACGTGTTGTTCAACTGCACGGAACACCGCCGACCCGTCGTCCTGGTCAGTCGCGGCCGAGTGCACCCTTCGCACGTTCGACGACCTCGGCGGCCATCGCCTTCGCGGAGTCCTTCACGACGTCCAACTCGACCGGGTCGCCCTTGAGCAGGCTCTTCGCCGTGTTCATCGCGTACTCCTTGGTGATGTGCGGCGGCAGCGGCGGGACGCTCCGGCTGACGTACGCGTCGATGAGCGTGACGCCCTGGTGGGCGAAGGCCCGCTCGACGGCGGCCTCGACCTCGTCGTCGCTGTGCACCGCGATGCCCTGGAAGCCCAGGAGCTCGGCGTACCCGGCGTAGTCCATCGTCTCGACGTCCTGCGATCCGCGCCACATCGGGTTGCCGTCCTCGGTGCGCATCTCCCACGAGACCTGGCCGAGGTCGTCGTTGTGCATGACCACGATGACGAGTTGCTTGTCCTGCCAGCGGTGCATGTACTTCTTCACCGTGATCAGCTCGTTCATCCCGAGCATCTGGAAGGCGCCGTCGCCGATGGTGCACACCGCCGGTCGGTCCGGGAACGCGAACTTCGCGGCCACGGCGTACGGCATCGCGGCGAGCATGGTCGCGAGTCGGCCGGACATGTCCCCGTGCATCCCGCGGCGCAGGCGGATGTGGTGCCCGTACCAGTCAGCGGTGGTGCCGGCGTCGCAGGTGACCGTCACGCCCTCCGGCAGCCGCTCGTTGACGGCGTGGATCACCCGGCGCGGGTTGACGCCGTCGCTGTAGGACACCTCGGCCTGGCGCCCCATCTCGGCCTCCCACTCGCGCATCTCCTCGGCCAGCTGCTCCTGCCAGCCAAGGTCGCTCTTCTGCTCCAGCAGCGGCAGCACCGCGTCGAGCGTCGCGCCGACGTCGCCCCACATGTTCAGCTCGTTCGGGTACCGCACCCCGAGCTGCTCCGGCTTGATGTCGACCTGGATGCCGCGCGCCTGCCCGGCCTTCGGCAGGTACTCGCCGTACGGGTAGTTCGTGCCGAGGAGGACGATCGTGTCGCACTCCTTGATCTGCGTCAGGCTCGGCCGTGAGCCCAGGAGTCCGACCTGCTGCGTGTGGAACGGCACGTCCGAGGGCACGACGTCCTTGCCCCGCAGTGCGGTGATGATGCCGGCGCCGGCCTTCTCGGCCGCGGCGATCACCTGGTCGGTGGCACCACGGGCGCCGGCACCGACGAGGAAGGTGACCCGCTGACCGGCGTTGATGATCTCGGCCATCTTCCGGACGTCCTCGGCCGGCGGGGTGATCCGGGTCGAGGCCGGCACGTCGCTCGAGCGGGACACCCAGTGCTCGGAACCCGGCGCCGACCACTTCATCGCCTGCACGTCGTGGGGGAGGACGACGACGGCCGGCTGCTTCCGGAGCATCGCGGTCCGGAATGCGGTGTCCACGATGACGCCGGCGGAGTCGGGGGTGGTGATGGTCTCGACGTAGCAGGCGACGTCGGCGAACACCCGCTCGAGGTTCGACTCCTGCTGCGTGAACGTCCCCACCGCCGCCAGGCCCTGCTGCCCGACGATCGCGACGACCGGCTGGTTGTCCATCTGCGCGTCGTACAGCCCGTTGAGCAGGTGGAACGCGCCGGGGCTCGAGGTCGCGACGCAGACCCCGACCTCGCCGGTGAACTTCGCGTGGGCGGTCGCCATCAGGGCGGCGATCTCCTCGTGCGTGGGGCGGATGTACTCGACGCCCTCGCCGGCACGGTCGGCTTTGCCGAGCGCGCCGTCGAACTCGCCGATGCCGTCACCGGGGTAGCCGTAGACGCGGGTCACGCCCCATGCCTGGATGCGGTCGAGGACGAATTCGCTCACGTTCTGGCTCATGCGCCCAGGGTGCTCGCGCGGGGTCCGCGCGCTCTCAGCGCACGCGCGCCAGCCGGGAGGCCCGCACGACGTGAGCCGGTCCGCCCGCGTGATACGGACCTCCCGTCAGCCCCTCACTCGGCCGCGATCAGGGGCCGCAGCGTCCGGTGGGCGATGCGGAGACCTTCGAGGACCTTCACGTCGTCTCCGCCCCAGAGCGGGTCCTCGTGCTCGACACTCAGTGTGCCGTCGAAGCCGGCCTCGTAGAGCCGGTCGACGACCCGCGGCCAGTCGACGACACCTCGACCGGGCACACGGAAGCGCCACCAGCCCATCTCCCAGGGGTCGTCGCCCTTGTCGACCTTGCCGAAGAAGCCGTACTGGTTCCGCCGCTCGGGGAACAGCTCGACGTCCTTCGCCTGCGCGTGCACGATGTGCTCGGCGAAGGGCAGGATCGTCTCGACCGGGTCGATGCCGATCCACGTCAGGTGCGACGGGTCCCAGTTCAGCCCGAAGCCGAGCCCGGTGACCCAGTCCCAGAGCTCGGGGGAGTACGCGATGTTGCCGGGGTAGCCGTCCGGGTGCCAGCCCTCCATCACGCAGTTCTCGATGACCAGGCGGACGCCGCGCTCGCCGGCGTAGTCGAGCAGCTCCGGCAGGACCCGGTCGCCCTCGGCCATGTTCTCGCGGACGCTCTTGGTGTTGTCGCGGCCGATGAACGTGCCGACGTAGGGGACCCCGAGGCGCTGCGCGGCGTCGACCGCGTGCTTGAGGTGGGTGCGGACCTCCTCACGCCGGACCGGGTCCTGGTGCAGGTTGTTCTCGTAGTAGGCCAGGGCGGAGATCTCGAGTCCGGTGCGGTCGAGCAGCTCCCGCGTCGCCTGGACGTCCTCGTCGGTGAGGGTCGCCACGGGGAGGTGCGCAGCCTCGAAGTCGCGGCCGCCGGTGCCCGGCCAGACGGCGACCTCGAGTCGCTCGTAGCCCTGACCGCTCGCGAACTCCGCGATCCGGCCGAGGTCCCATCCGGGCAGGCAGGCGGTCAGCATCCCCAGCTTCATCGGATCTCCCTCCAGGCGGGGTCGCCGGCACTGGCGACCACGGTGTCGATGATGCGTGCCGACCGGGCGCCGTCCGCGAAGGTCGGCAGACCCTCCGGAGCGGTGCCGGTCGTGACGGCGGTGTAGGTGTCGGCGACGAAGGCCGCGAACGCGTCGACGTAGCCCTGCGGGTGCCCGGACGGGACGACCGCCAGACGGCGCTGGTCGGGCGAGCCCTGGGACGGGTCGCGGACCACGATCTGGGCGCCGGTCTCGTTCCCGAACCAGGCCGACTCCGGCTGCTCCTGGTCGAAGGCCGCGGACCCGAGCGTCCCGTCGACCTCGAACCACAGCCGGTTCTTCCGACCCGCCGACACCTGCGAGATGACGACGTTGCCGATCCGGCCGCTGCCGGTCCGGAAGGTCGCGACCGCGGTGTCCTCCGTCGTGACCTCGGCCCGTTCGGCCGCGTCCCCGATCGGATCGGGGTCCGGGGTGCCGGAGAACGACGGACCGGACGCCGCCGGCCGGGTCGGGTAGACGATGTCGGTCACCGCGCTCACGGCGGCGAACTGCTCGCCCATGACGAACTCGACGAGGTCGCACCAGTGCGACCCGATGTCGGCGAAGGCCCGGGACTGCCCACCGGCACCGGAATCGACCCGCCACGACGACGCGTCCGAGTCGAGCATCCAGTCCTGCAGGTAGTGGCCGTGCACGGCGAGCACCCGACCGAGCTCTCCGCCGACGATCCGGGAGCGGATCTCCCGCACGATGGGGTGGTATCGGTACACGAACGGCACCGTCGCGACGACCCCGGCCTCGGCCGCGGCCCGCTCGAGTTCGTCGGCCTGCTCGGCGGACACCGCGAGGGGCTTCTCGCACACCACGTTGATGCCCGCGCGGATCACCGCGAGCGCCTGCGGGTGGTGCTGGTCGTTCGGCGTGCAGATGTGCACGACGTCCGGCCGGTCGGCGATCACCGAGTCCAGGTCGGCGTACCCCTGCTCGAGGCCGAGCTGCTGCGCCACCTGCTCGGAGCGTTCCCGGTTCCGCCCGAGCACACCGATGACGTCCGCTCCGGCCGCCCGCGCGGCACGCACGTGCACGGCGGCGATCATCCCGGTGCCGACGACGGCGACCCGCAGCCGCCCGCCCCGCGCTGGTTCCGCCCGTGGTGGACCGGCCAGCTGCTGACCCGCACCGGGTGCGTGGACGTTGCCCTCTGTCGTCATGGTGCTCCCTCGCGCCGTGCCGACGCTCCCGCGCGTCCGCACCGCGACCACCGTACCGGCAGACCCGGTCCTGCTCGGGAACGGGTGAGTACGTTCTGGGGCATGGCGAGCCTCCAGACCACACTGCTCATCCTCGGAGCCAGCGGCGACCTGTCCAAGCGCCTGCTGTTGCCCGGCCTCGCGACCCTCCTCGACGTCAAGGAGGACTGGGAGATCCAGCTCGTGGGCGCCGGTGTCGAGGACATCTCCGACGCCGACTGGAAGCACCTCGTGCACGAGGCGTTCGAGAACGCTCAGGCGTCCAAGAACGAGGAGGACGAGGGCGCGACCGGTGAGACGGCACTGTCCCCGCGCCTCCAGGCCGTGGTCGACGCGTCCTCGTACCGGAAGTCCGACGTCACCGACCCGGACGACCTGACGGCGTTGCTCGCGGACTGCCGGTACGACCCCGCCATCTACTTCGCGTTGCCCCCGGCGGTCACCGAGAAGAGCTGCGAGCAGCTCGCGCACCTGGACCTGCCCGCGCACACCCGGCTCGCGCTGGAGAAGCCGTTCGGCACCGACGCGGACAGCGCCGAGCACCTCAACGACCTGCTGCACTCGTTCCTGCCGGAATCGCGGATCCACCGCGTCGACCACTTCCTCGGCCGCTCGACGGTGCTCAACCTGCTCGGTCTGCGGTTCGCCAACCGGATCATCGAGCCGCTGCTGTCGTCGCAGCACGTCGCGCGCGTCGACATCGTCTACGACGAGACCCTCGGACTGGAGGGTCGTGCCCGCTACTACGACAAGGCCGGCGCGCTCGTGGACATGATCCAGAGCCACCTGCTCCAGGTGATGGCGGTCGTCGCGATGGAGGCACCGGCTTCGATCGACGCCGAGGACCTCCGGACCCAGAAGGAGCTCGTGCTCCGCGCCGTCCGGCCCTGGGGCGGCGACCCGCTGACCGCCGGCAAGCGGGCGCGCTACACGGCCGGCACCGTGGGGGACCGCTCGATGCCGTCCTACGCGGACGAGGAGGGCGTCGACCCGTCGCTCGGCACCGAGACCCTGGCGCAGCTGAAGCTCGAGGTCGCCAACTGGCGGTGGGCGGGTGTGCCGTTCACACTGCGTTCCGGCAAGGCGCTCGGCAGGCAGCGCCGCGAGATCCTCATCACCTTCAAGGACTCCCCGCACGTGCCCGACGGTCTGACCGGAGCGCACAAGCCGGACCGCCTGTGCATCTGGATCGCGCCGGACGAGATGCAGCTCGAACTCAACGTCAACGGCCCCGGCGACCCGTACACGATCGACCACACCGCGATGGAGGTCACCTTCAACCCCGGACGGCTCAGTGCCTACGGCGAGGTGCTCGCCGGAGTGCTCGAGGGCGACGCGACGCTGTCGGTCCGCGGGGACAGCGCCGTGCAGGGGTGGAAGGTCGTCGAACCGTTCCTCACCGCATGGCGGGCGGGCGACGTGCCGCTCGACGAGTACGCGGCGGGTTCCGGCGGTCCGGCCGACTGGGACAACGTCGACGCGTGAGCACGGACGACTCGTCACCGAGCAGGCGTAGCGTGCGTCGACGTGACCACCACTGACGACGTCCTCTCCACCGTCCCCGCACCCGCCGGCTCCGACATCCGTGTCGAGACCGTCGACTACGCCCACGACGACGCACCGCTGCAGGGCGTGCTCGCGAAGGACGCGGCCGTCGCCGGTCCCCGTCCGGCCGTGCTCGTCATCCACGACTGGCACGGGGTGAACGAGCACGTCGAAGCGCGGGTGACGATGCTCGCCCGCCTGGGGTACGTCGCCTTCGGAGCCGACGTCTACGGCGCCGGCGTCCGCCCCGGTGACGACAGCGCTGCCGAGGTCGCCGGTCGCTTCTACGGCGACAACGCCCTGTTCCGTGCCCGCCTGCGCGCCGGACTGGACCGTCTGCTGGCCGACCCGGAAGTCGACGCGTCGAAGGTCGTCGTGATGGGGTACTGCTTCGGTGGCTCGGGTGCGCTCGAACTCGCCCGCACCGGCGCCGACCTGGTCGGCGCGGTCTCGTTCCACGGCGGACTCATCACGCACGACCCCTCGGACGCGGACCAGATCCGCGCGAAGCTCCTGGTCCTGACCGGCGGTTCGGACCCGGTCGTGCCGGACGAGGCCGTGCACGCCTGGCAGGACGAGATGCGCAGCGCTCCGCACGTCGACTGGCAGGTCGTCACCTACGCCGACGCCATGCACGCCTTCGCGGTCCCCGGCACCGACGCACCCGACCACGGCGCGCAGTACCAGGAGCGCGCGGACCGCCGGTCGTGGCAGGCGCTGCAGGTGTTCCTCGCCGAGGTCTTCGACGAGGAGCCGACCGTCTCCTGACCCTCGGCGACACGCCGGGTGCGCCGGCCGGGGCCGTTCGATTGGCGCTGCGACCGGAGCTGTTGTAGAGTCTTCCACGGCTCGCAAGGGCCACGCGCTCGTAGCTCAATGGATAGAGCATCTGACTACGGATCAGAAGGTTGGGGGTTCGAGTCCCTTCGAGCGCACAGTCAGGAAGCATCACGAAGGCCCCGGAGATCATCTCCGGGGCCTTCGTCGTTCCGGGGTCGCCATCAGTTCGGCCTCCCCGGCGGGGATCGCGATGCGCCGAATGTCAGGCCGCCCGTTCCGTTCCGTTCCGACCGAGGTTCGAGGAGCGGGGCATGGGGCTGGCGTCAAGCGAGTTCGGGAGCGCCTACTCTGGTGCGATGAGGGGGCGTCGCGTCGCGCTGGTCGCCCGCAGGGCAGCCTCGATCGCGTTGGTGTCGATCGCCGCCGTGTTGCTGATCGTCGCGATGCTCCTGCCGCCTCCCGGTGACGGGAACCTGCCGTTGTTGTCCCTGCTCGTCGCATTCCACGCGATGTTCCTGGTCGTCGTTGCCTGTGTCGCGTTCGTGACGGCACTCGTCGCCATCGTGCTGCGCTGGCGGTGGGCCATGATCATCGCCGCGGTCGTCATCCTCGCCGTCAGCGTCGCGGTCGCGGTGCCCGCCGTCGTGCGGTCCCCGGGCGGGGACCCTGCCCGGGTCGCGGCTTCCGGGAAGGGCACGCTTCGCGTCCTCGAATGGAACACGGCTCAGCAGGACGTCGACGTGACGACGATCCAGACCCTCATCACCCAGACCGACCCGAACGTCGTGGTGCTACCGGAGTACTCCACGCAGATCGCGAAGACTTCGCTGGCGACCATCGCGAAGCAGCGCGACATGCAGATCCTCGGTTGGAACAGCTCATCCGCGACGCTGCTGGTGTCACGGTCGCTGGGTGAGTACCGCGTCGACCACACCGACACCCCGCCGTGGGCAGGGTTCGTTGCCGTTCCCTCCGACGCCGAGGCCCCACGGCTCGTGATCACCCATCTGCAGCGACCGAGCATCAGCAGCGCGACGCTGTGGCGTGAGCATCTCGAGTGGGCGGCGAGCCGATGCAGAGGCAATGCCGTGGCGATCGGCGACTTCAACGCAACCGCTGACGAGATCAGCCCTTCGCGGACGCTCGGCGAGTGTGCTGACTGCGCCACCAGGCTGGGTCAGGACCCCCAGGGGACCTGGCCGGCGGCGCTCCCCGGCTCGTTGGGTGCGACGATCGACCATGTGTTCGCGGGGGCCAGCTGGAGACCGGCCACGTTCTCCGTCCTGAACGGGCTCGACCGGGCCGGCTCCGATCACCGGCCGACGTTCGCAGTCCTCGTCGCTGCACCGTGATGCGGGTTGGTCGCGAAGGCACGTGCGCGATCACGATCGCGGAGCGTTCACCCGTCGTCTCCCGGGGTGGACCGCTCGCCCGGGCGGGACTCCGTCCGGTACCGCCCTGGTGGGAGAGAGCGTTCGCGGCGGAAGGCTCGGCTGAAGGCGTAGACGGAGGTGTAGCCCACGTCCGCGGCGATCGTCACGAGGGCGTCGTCGGTGTCGCGGAGCCGACGGGCTGCGAGGTCCATCCTCCAGCGGGTGAGGTAGTCGCCCGGCGTGGTGCCTGCGAACGTCGCGAAGCGGCGCATCAGCGTCTGCTTCGACGTCGCGACCTCGCGCGCCAGGGCCTCGGTCGTCCACGGGTGGCCGGGCGCCTCGTGGATCCTCGTGACGGCTCGCATCAGGAGTGGGTCGCGGAGGACTCCCCACCACGAGACGTCAGCGTCCGGAGTGGAGGCGAGCCAGGTTCGCAGGATCTCGACGAGGAGGACGTCGACGAGACGGTCGAGGACCAGGTGGGTCGCGAGTCCGGGGCGGGTGAGTTCTCTCCCGAGGAGTCGGATGACGTCCGCCAGGTTCCCGTCGAGCTGCTGCGCCCGGAAGTGGATCACGGGAGGGAGCAGGGCGAAGACCGGCATCGACCCGGCGGGATCGTGGGAGTACGAGGCACCCAGGATCTGCGTCTGGGGCTCCCCGTCGCCCAGACGCAGGAGGTCACCGCGACGGCGGGCCTCGTCCGCGGCCGCCACGTCGCACGAGTGGATGTCGGCTCCTGGTGCGCTGGAGAGCGAGTGGGCGGCACCGGTCGCGAGGATGACGACATCGCCCGTCGTCAAGAGCCTCGGGACGTCGCCGTCGACGGTCAGGTAGGCGATGCCGGCCGTCACCGCGTAGACGACGGCGTCGCGATCACGGACCCACTCGACGCCCCAGTCGCCGGCAGCCGCGATCCGGGCGCCCGCACTGCCCCGGACTCCGGAGACGTCGAGCACTTCGGAGAGGACGTCCATGCGGCGAATCTACGACCCTCCATCCAGAAGCGCCAGGAAGTCGTCGCTCGTGGTCGTTCCGGACATCGAACCGGACTTCTCAGGCATTGATCGTGCCAGTGACCACTCCTAGCGTTGACCTCGTTCGGAACGCACGCTCCGAACTGCAGCGACACGAAGGAAGAAGTCCCCATGAGCACGACTGAAGACACCGTCCCTGACGGCTTGATGCCCGCCGATGTCCTCGCCTCGACGACTCCGGTGGCCGTCTACGGGTTCGCCCGCGCTCAGGCAGGCAAGGAGCAGGAGCTCGAGGATGCGATCCGCGCGATCATCCCGACGGTCCGAGCCGAACAGGGCTACGAGCAGTACTCGGTGCACACCACGAAGGAGCAGTCCGGTGCATTCGCGTTCTACGAGCGGTGGTCGTCCGGGGCGGACATCGCACGCCATGTGCAGCAGCCGCACATGCAGGACTACTTCGGCAAGCTGGCGCACCTCGTCGAGGGCGACCTCGAAGCCGAATGGTTGTGGCCTCCGAGCGACTGACCTTCCCGGTGCGTCTCGATCGTCAGCGGGCCGAGCGCCGACGTGCGGTGAGGGCGACTGCTGCCACGAGGGCGAGCGCGACTCCGCACGACGCGAAGGCGATGCGGTAGCCGGTGCCCGGAGCCTGGGTGGCGGAGGACGAGGCGATGATCGCTCCGGTGATCTGTGCGCCGAGGGCGCCGCCGATCGTCCGGAGGATCGTGTTCAGACCGGTCGCCTGTCCCGTGACCGTCGGGTCGACGGCTTCGACGATGAGGTTCACCATCGCGGTGAGGGCGAGTCCGACCGCCACGCCGAGGATCGTGGTGCACGCGATGATCGCCCAGATCGAGTCGGCTGCGAGCACGAGGAACGCGTACCCGACCACGCCGGTGATCCCGGCCGCGACGAGGGTCTGCGCGTGTCCGAAGCGGATGCCCGCTCGGCCGGCCATCGGGCCGACGAGCACCATCGTCACCGCGGTGGGGAGCAGCAGCAGTCCGGCCTGCAGGGAGGTCGCACCGAACCCGTAGCCCAGGGCGGGCGGGGTCTGCACGAACTGCGGGATGATGCTGAACGCACCGTAGAGCGCGAACCCCACCAGGAGCCCGCCGACGTTCGCGGCCAGGACCGCCGGGTTCCTGAGCAGACGTGGTTGCACCAGGGGCTCCTCGATGCGGAGTTCGAGCAGCACGAAGACGACGAGGGCCACGACACCCACGGCCGCGACCGTCAGGACCACCGGTGGCGGCCACGCCCGCGTCTCACTGATCGCCAGGAGCACCGCCGAGAGCGCCAGGGCGAGCAGCACGGCTCCCCACCAGTCCACCCTGCCGGGCACCCGATCGGCGGACTCCGGGATCGTCACGGCGATCAACACCAGTGCGGCGAGATCGACGAGGCTGCTCAGCCAGAAGACCGCCGGCCAGCCCCCTGCGGCCAGCAGTGGTGCGGGCAGGACCAGTCCCACGGCGAACCCGATGCCGAAGGTGCTGCTGACGGCCCCGATCACGGTGGGGACCCGGTTCGATGGCACGATCTCGCGCACGAGCCCGTACGCGAGCGGGAACGCGGCGGCGCCGATGCCCTGCACGGCGCGCGCGGTGACGAGCACTGTGATGGAGGGTGCGAGCGCGGCGATGACGGACCCGGCGAGCAGCGCGCCGACGCTGACCAGGAGCAGTCGCTTCTTGCCGAACATGTCCCCGAGTCGTCCGAGCGTGACGGCGGAGACGGAGGAGACGAGCAGGAACGCGCTGAGCACCCAGGAGGATGCGCTGACGGATGCGTGCAGGTCCTCGCGGATCTCGGGGAGCGCGGGCAGCACCATGCTCTGGAGGACGGAGAAGGCGGCGACGGCGCTCAGCAGGGCGAGGGACGCGACCTTCGGGATCGGCCGGGTCTGTTGCCCGGCATCGGCTGTCGTGCTCATGACCGCTCCGCCGGGAAGCGGAGCAGCAGCTCGACCAGCGCGGTGGGGGCAGTGACCATGCAGTCGTGACCGGCGTCGAGCTGCCAGACGACGGCAGGATCGCCGTTGGGCTGTCGGCTCGGCAACGACCGTCGGGCGGCCTCCGGCGACGGGCCCTGCATGCAGTCGATGTGGGCGCGGGGGATCCGGAAGCTGCGCGGGTTGCGGATCGTCACCGTCTCCGTGAAGCAGCGGGCGGACTCGTCGCCGATGACGGCCTCCAGGAGGCGGATGTCGGCCGGGTCCGTGACACCGAACCACCCGTCGGCGGTCCGTTCGTCCGCGGGGACGCGCCACGGCGTGTCCGACCCCGCCGCCCGTTCGACTCTCCGGCGCGTCGGTGGGTCGATGTCGACCGCGGACTCACCGTCCGCGGGGATCATCGCGTTCAGGTAGACCAGCTGGCCGACCTGCTCCGGGACGCGATCGGCCACGCCCTCGATGACGAGGCCGGCGTAGCCGTGGCCGACGAGGACCACCTCGTCGAGGTGCTCGGCCTCGATGAGGCTCGTGACGTCGTCGATGTGCGTGTGCAGGCCGACCTCGGGTCCGAGCAGCGACGCTCGCGACCCGTGGCCGGTGAGCGAGGGGGCGTGGCAGGCGTGACCAGCGGCCTCCAGGAGCGGCACGATGCGGTCCCAGACCTGCCCGGCGTGCCAGGCGTCGTGGACGAGGACGAATGTGGACATGAGGAGGTTCCTTCGGGGATCGAGGTGCCCGGTCGCATCGGCCAGGTGGCAGGCACACCGCCGCCCGCGACGTGCGGGCGGCGGTGTGCGGGGGGTCAGGAGGTGTAGTACCCGGCTTCGAGGTCCTCGAGCAGGGTGGGCCCGGTCGGCTCCCAGTCGACGAGCGCACGGGTGGCGGTGCTCGTGGCGGGCTGGTCGCCGCCGAGGAGCGCACCGAAGACGCCCAGCTGCTCCGGGTCCACCGCAGCGGCGGGGAGGCCGGTCTTCGCGGAGATGACCTCGGCCACGTCGCGCATCCGGACGCCCTCCTCGCCGACGGCGTGGAGCACGGCACCTGCCGGAGCCTTCTCGAGGGCGAGGAAGAACAGGTGGCCGGCGTCGCTGATGTGCACGGCCGGCCAGTGGTTCTGCCCGTCGCCGACGTACGCGGCGGTCCCCAGCTGTCGGTCGAGGCCGACGAGCGCGGCGACGAGGCCGTTTCGGTCCCCCTCACCGTGGACACTGCGGGGCATCCGGACCAGGCCCGAGCGGATGCCGCGGTCCGCGAGCGCGAGGACGGCCGACGCGGTCCGGGCTCGTGCTCCAGCGGGTCCCTCAGGGTCGAGGACGTCGTCCTCGGTCGCCGTCTGACCGAACAGGATCGGTGTGCCGGAGGCGGCGATGAAGGCCTTGCCGCTGCCCTCGAGGGCAGCGCCGATCTTGCCGATCAGCTGCACCTCGTTGTCGACGGTCTCCTCGAACTCGGAGAAGTCGAGGGTGAACGCGAGGTGGGCGACGGCGTCCGCCTTCGTCGCTTCGGAGACGATCAGGTCGTGGTCCTGCATGTCGCCGAGCACCGCGGTGCCACCGGCGGCGACGATCCTCGCGGCCGAGGCCTCCGAGCGGGCGAGGCCGACGACCTCGTGCCCCGCGGCGAGCAGTTCGGTGGTGAGGGCGGTTCCGATCCAGCCGGAAGCGCCGGTGATGAACACGCGCATGGTCTTCGTCCAATCAGGTGCGGGGGATGCTCCGGCGGGTGTTCCGACCGGAGCCACTGGTCATGTGACTCAGTACCATCACCATACACGACTGATGTGACTGAGTTGCATCAGCTAAGATGTGGACATGGCCAGATGGGAACCGGATGCCCGGGGACGGCTGCTGCAGGCGGCGATCGAGCTCTTCGGCGCGCGCGGGTACGACACCACCACCGCGGCGCAGATCGCCGAGCACGCCGGCCTGACCCGGACGACGCTCTTCCGCCACTTCGCGGACAAGCGCGAGATCCTGTTCCAAGGCCAGGAGGCCCTGGTCGCGTCCGCAATGGAGGGTGTCGAGAGCGCCCCTGCCGACAGTCAGCCGTTCGACGCGCTCCGCGCGGCGGTCGCCGCGCTCTGCACGATCCACACGGCCGACCGCCGGGACACCGGCCGCCGCCTCGACACGATCCTGGCGTCGAGCCCCGAATTGCAGGAACGTGCCGTCTTCAAGCGGTCCGCCATCACGAACGCGCTGCACGGTGCCCTGACCGCCCGCTTCGGAGACGCCCGTCAGGCCGCAGTCCTCGCCGATGTCGGTGTGCGCGCCTACTACGACGGCTTCGCATCGTGGATCACGTCGAGCGACGAGGGACCCCTGGCGGAGGTCGTCGAGCACGAGCTGGACGAGTACGGGTCGGTCCTGTCGCGGATGACCGTCGGCTGATCACTGCCCGTCGTTGCTGAGGCGGTCCCAACGAACCCCGGGATAGACCGGGTCCATGCCTGACGACCTGGACCAGACGGACGCCCCGTTCCTCGACGCCCTGCGGGACCACCACGCGATGAACCGGTACAGCTTCTCGCCGCCTGGGCACCGGCAGGGCCGTGGGGTCGACACCGAGACGCTGTCGGTGCTCGGGATGGACCCGTTCCGCAACGACGTGCTCGCCAGCGGCGGACTCGACGACCGGACGTCGTCGAACGGCTACCTCGCGACCGCGGAGGCGCTGATGGCGGACGCCGTGGGCGCGGACAAGGTCTTCTTCTCGACCTGCGGCAGCTCACTGTCCGTCAAGGCGGCGATGCTCTCGGTGGCCGGCGTCGACGGTGGCATCGTGATCGGTCGCGATGCCCACAAGTCGGTGACCGCGGGCCTGGTGTTCTCCGGGCTGCAGCCGCACTGGGTGGAACCGCGGCTCGACGCCGACCAGGGGATCTCGCACCCGCCGTCGCCCGAGGACTACGCCGCGGTCTGGGACGCCCACCCGGATGCCGCCGCTGCGCTGGTGGTCAGCCCCACCCCGTACGGCACCTGCGCCGACATCGAGGGCATCGCGGCGGTCTGCCACGAGCGCGGCAAGCCCCTCATCGTGGACGAGGCGTGGGGCGCGCACCTGCCGTTCTCCGAGCAGCTGCCCTCGTGGGCGATGAGCGCCGGTGCCGACGTGTGCGTCACGAGCGTGCACAAGATGGGCCTCGGCTTCGAGCAGGGGTCCGTCCTGCACCTCCGCGGCGACCTCGTGGACCACGATCATCTCTGGGCCTGCGCCGACATGCTCATGACGACCAGCCCGAACGTGCTCGTCTACGCCGCCATGGACGGGTGGCGTCGACACATGGTGCAGGACGGCGCGGACCGCATCGCGCAGGCCATCGAGCTGGCCGACCGCACCCGGGAGCGGATCGACGCCATCGACGGGATCACCGTGCTGCATGACGAGCTGCTGCACGCCGAGGCGTCGCACGAGCTCGACCCGATGCGCATGCTGCTCGACATCCAGGCGCTCGGCATCAACGGGTACCACGCACTCGACTGGATCCGTCAGCACCACCAGATCGACCTCGGGCTCTCGGACCACCGACACCTCGGCGTCGACATCTCGATCGCGGACGACGAGTTCACGACCGACCGGCTGGTGCAGGCGCTCGAGGACCTGGCGGCTGCGGCACCCGGGCTCGACCAGGACCCCCCGGTGCAGCTGCCGGACCGCTCGGGCATCCTGCTCGAGTCGGTCGTCACCCCGCGCGAGGCGTTCTTCGCCCCGGCCGAGTCCGTCCCAGCGGAGCAGGCTGCGGGCAGGATCGCGGCCGAGCAGGCGACGCCCTACCCACCCGGCATCCCCGCCTACGTCCCGGGGGAGCGGCTGACCGCCGAGGTCATCGACTACCTGCGGAGCGGTCTCGAGGCGGGCATGGTCCTGCCGGACCCGACCGACGGCAGCCTCGGGACCATCCGCGTCATGCGGGACGTGCGGTAGCGGCCGGGAGGCCCGGGGCCCGTCCGGCAGGCCCCCTCGCCCGGTCAGGTCAGCCCGGCCAGGCCTCCGACCCCCACGACCCGTCCGCCCGTCGCTCGTAGGCGAGCCGGTTGCTCGGCCCGTCCGTCGCACCCGTCCAGAAGAGCATCCGCACCGGCGTCAGCGCGTACCCGCCCCACGTCGCGGGCGGGTCGAGCGGCGCTTCACCCCCGGTCGCCTCGAAGGACGCCCACCGCGTCCGCCGCTCGTCGGCCGGTACGGTCGCCAGGTCGGCGTCGTTCACCCAGGCGAGCACCTGCAGGTAGCGGGTGCGCGCGTCGTAGGCGATCCGCGCCTCCCGGTCGGTCACCGGCGCGACGTCACCGGCGACGACGAGTTGGCGGGCCGCCTCCGGCCAGACGATCGTCACGGAGGCCCGCGGCACGGCCGCCAGCTCGGCGGCCTTGCGGCTCCGGGTGTCGGTGTGGAAGTGCAGGCGCCGCCCGTCGAACTGCGACAGCAGGACCGTCCGCGCCGACGGGTACCCGTCCAGGCCGATCGTGGACAGGGTCATCGTCGGTGTGACGCCCGAGCCGGCCGGCGGGAGCCAGGCCGCGGCGAGCACGAGCGGGTCCGTGGGCGGCGGACCGGCGTCGGCTGCCGCGACCTGCCCGGGCAGCGTGGTCACCGCGGGCCGGCGGGGTCGAAGCGGGCGATCTCGTGCAGCGAGGCCACCGCCTCGGCGAGTGAGTGCTCCCACAGGGCCGCGCCGTACGCGGCGGAGGCGCGGCTCGCGTCCCCGACGACGCCGGGCGTCCCGAAGTCGTTCGACAACCAGCCGAAGGACACCGGACCACCGTTGAACGCGATCTTCTCGAAGTCCGCCAGGTGGTCCGGCACCCACCGTTCGGCGAGCGTCATGTCGACCAGGTCCGGCCGGAGGTGCAGGATCATCGACGTCTCCGCCGCACCGCCGTGGATGCCGAGTCCGCGTTCGTCCGCGTCCTCGCCGTCGGGGCCGGGCATCCGGGCGAGGGTCGGCATCAGGAACGTCTTCAGTCCGTACCGCTTGCGGATCTCCCGCAGTGCGACCTGCAGCAGTGCCACGTTCCCGCCGTGGCCGTTCGCGAACACCAGCGTGCCCGCGCCGGTCAGGGCGACGGCACGGCCGATCTGCACCACGGTGTCGAACATCGTGTCGGCGTCGAGCCAGACGGTGCCCGGCGCCCAGCTGTGCTCGTCGGACTTCGTGAACGCCAGGGTGGGCAGCTGCCAGACGTCGAGCCCCTCGGCCGCGGCCTGCTCGACCGCGGCGCCGCCGATGTGGTCGGCGAGCAGGAAGTCCGTCAGGAGCGGCAGGTGCGGGCCGTGGTGTTCGACCGCTCCGGTGGGCTGGACGACGATGGTGTCCGCCGTGAAGCCGGCGGCGACGGCCGGCCCGGACAGCTCGGTGAGCTTGCGCGTGCCGCTCACTTGCCGAACCCCGGGACGGCGGGCTGGGCGGAGGCGGTGGACCCGCCGGACTGCACGAGCGCTGGGTCGATCACGTGGCCGGGGTTGAGCAGCCCGTCCGGGTCGGTGCGCTGCTTGAGGGCGAGCAGCTCCTCCACCCCGTGGTCGACGTAGTACTGGTGCGGGCTGTGCACCCGGACGCCGAGGTCCCGCAGGACGGGGTAACCGGCGTACACGTCCTCCGCACCGGTGTAGGGCGCGGTGAGCATGCCGATCGGGCCGACGTGCGCCGCCTCGATGTGCAGCATCGCGCCCGGGTAGACGGCCTCCACCTCGGCGATCCGGTCGATCAGGGCCTCCCCACCGACCTCGACGTGGAAGTACTCGGTGTCGGGGGAGTTCCGCTTCAGCCACCAGATCGGGTGGTTGTAGGACAGCATGGACACCTTCGTGGTCTGCTGCAGCCCCTCGCGCACGTCCTCGACGGTGCCGCCGGCCAGGCCGATCAGGTCGCGGGCCTCGTCGAGCGTGACGGCGTCGATGATCCCCCGGAGGCTCGCGCGGCCCGCCACGATCGCGGCGTCCGTGGGCAGGGTGGCGGCGATCTCAGCGCGGTCGGCGCTGACCAGGCGTGGCACCGGGTCCAGCCCGCGGAGGGTGCGGACGGCCGCGAGCGCCTGCTCGAAGCTCGGGAAGGACGCGTACACGGCCCGCCAGTCCTGCAGCGGTTCGAGCCGGACCGTGGCTCGGGCGATGACGCCGGCCGTGCCGTAGGTGTGCACGAAGGGCTGCGCCGCGTCGCCCTCGACGTGCAGCAGGCCCGCTTCGCCGGGCAGCGCGATGTCGAGCGCGGTCACGAAGCCCTGCCAGTTCGACCCGTGCGCGATCGATCCGGTGCCACCGGAGCCCCCGGAGAGGAAGCCGCCGATCGTGGACTGCGCCGTCGACGGGTACATCCAGAGCTGCTGCCCGTTCGCCGCTGCCGCCTGTTCGAGGGCGACCATGGTGGTGCCGGCCTCGGCGGTGATCCAGCCGTCGCCGACCTCGACGACGGCGCGCGCCCGAGAGGTGTCGAGCACCAGACCGCCGTGCAGCGGGATGCCCTGCCCGTAGTTGCCGGTGCCCTTGCCGCGGGTGGTGACGGGGACCCCGTGGCGGATCGCGGCCTCCAGCGTGGCGGCGACCTCGTCGGCGCTCGCGGGGGAGGCGACGAGGTCCGCCAGTCCGAGTGGCAGCTGCTCGCTGAGGATCGGGCTCATGGTGGCCTCGTCGACCGAGGCGCGTTCGCGGGTGCGTTGGTCCGCGCTCACGCCGCGCTCACCGAGCAGGGTCACGAGCTCGGCGCGGAGCGCCTCGAGCGTGGCGGGGGAGGCGGTGCCGACGGTGGCCGGGGTGACGGTGGTCATGCTTGCTCCTGATGGCTGCTGAGCGTTTCGGGTGCGGGACGGGAGGCTGGGGCGGACGTGCCCCGCGCCTCCCGTCCGGTGGGTGGTCGGCGAGCCGACCGGTGACGGACGACCTAGAAGCCGAGTGAGATCGACTTGTCCAGGAACTCGTTCGTGTAGAGGTCGGACGGCGCGAGGCCCTCCTTCATGCCGCCGTCGGATCCGGAGAACACCGGTGTGGCCTTCGCGATGAAGTCGGACATGCGCTGCTCGTCCATGTCACCGACGTAGCCGTTGTCACCGTCGGTCGCGATGCCGCGCTTCCGCATCTGTTCGGCTGCGAAGGCCCCGACCTTCGAGTCGTACGTCCAGCCGTTGTTGTACTGCTGCACGAGCTGCGTGATGAGGTCGTTCGTCGCACCCGGGGAGGTCAGGTAGTCGACGTCGGCCTGCTGCATGACCGGGACGAGGGCCTTCAGGCAGGGTGCCAGCTCCGTCTTGTCACCCGAGCGGATCGACATGGTCTCGGGGTACGGGTTCCAGCCGGTGCTCGAGATGAGGGCGGACGAGATCTTCTTGCCCCAGGCCGGGACCTGGTGCTGGTAGACGTACGGCTCGGCGGTCGCGAAGCCCTGCTGGGCGTCCTTGCCGCCGGCGGAGACGAACTTCGACGGGGTGCCGTCGTAGCTGCCGTCGAGGACGCTCTTGGGCAGGTTGCCGGAGTCCTGCAGGTAGGACATGTACGCGGCGTCGTTGAAGTAGCGGACGACGCCGTCCTTCTTCTCGAGGGCCTTGCCGAGGCTCTTGATGCTGTCGACCTCGGGGTAGGTCTTCGGGTCCCACATGATGACCATCGGGGACTGGTCGTTCTCGGCGAAGACGGCCGTCGTCGGCAGCTTGTCGGAGAACGAGACGGCCTCGTCGGTGGAGACGTAGCCGAGGGTGATCGACTTGTCCTGGTACATCTGCGAGCTGACCTTCGAGTACCCGATGGCCGGGCCGCCGGCGCGCACCTCGAGCTTGACGCCGGTCGGTTTGCCGTTCGCGACGAGGTCGCCGGTCACCTTCTTGCCGGAGGCGTCGATCGTCGGGTTCGCGCCGAGCATCTGGTAGAGGTGGCCGTGGTCGCCCTCGGGGTTCCAGTCGGTCTGGACGACGACGGTCGCCGGGCAGACGCCGGAGAGGTCGACGGCGGGGCCGGTGGCCGCGGTCGTCGCGGCGGTCGTCGTGGCGCTGCTGGCCGAGCCGCTCGCACAGCCGGTGAGGGCGATGGCCGTGACGGTGAGGGCGGCGGTGACAGCGCCGATTCGGGTGGTGGTGCGCATGGAGGCTCCGATCGTGGTGCGGGTCTCGTGGTGCTGGGGATGGGTGCTGTGGGAAGGAGGGATCAGGAGTCGGCCGACGGTGGGATCGTCAGCCGAAGTCGTGCCAGCGGCCGACGGCCAGGCGGCCGAGCAGGCCGAAGACCAGGAACACCGCGACGCCGTAGAGCGAGGCGATGATGATGGTCGCGTAGAGCTCCGGCCCCATCAGCCGTGACGCGGTCACCTGGATGAGGACGCCGAGGCCGGGGTTGCCGCGCTGGAAGAACTGGTCGCCGACGATCGCGCCGATCACGCTCAGACCGGCCGAGGTACGCAGCCCGACGAAGATCGACGGCAGCGCCGCGGGGACCTGGAGCTTCACCAGTCGGGCGAACCGGCCGGCACGCTGCAGCCGGAAGAGCTCGTGCTGCGCCCGGTCTGCGGACTGCAGCCCGAACAGGGTGTTCGACACCATCGGGAACAGGGCGATCATCACGGTGACGATGACCCGGCTGGTGAACTCGTACCCGAAGAGTGCGCCGATCAGCGGCACGAGCGCCAGGATCGGCACGCACTGCAGCACGACGGCGTACGGGTAGAGCGAGTTCTCGAGCCACTTCGCCTGCGCCATCGCCATTGCCCAGAGGACGCCGATCACGATCGCGAACGCCAGGCCGGTGAGGGACACGACCGTGGTGCGACCGAGTGCGAGCCACAGGTCGTGGCCGAAGGTCGAGGGGGCACCGTTCATCCCGGTCGGCGCGACGATCGCCTTGAGCACCAGGTGCGGGTACGGCACGAGGAACGCCAGGCTCCGCACGTGGTCGTAGTAGGCGGCGACCGCGTACCAGACGGCGACGAGCACGCCGAGGACGACGACGGGCTGCCACCAGGTGACCGACCGGTGGGTGCGGGGGGTGGAGCGGCGGGCGGCGGCGCGCGTGGTGCGGGCCTCGGCGACCTCCTGGAGCGTGACCATCAGCGGTGTCCTTCCCGGAGAGCGTGCGAGACCTCGCCGACCAGCTCGGCGAACTCGGGGGTGAAGCGGATGTCGGGGTCGCGCGGCATCGGGAAGGGCACGTCGAAGCGGCCGACGATGCTGCCCGGACGGCCGGACATCACGATCACCTCGGTGGACAGGTACACGGCCTCGGAGACGGAGTGCGTGATGAAGAGCCCGGCGAACTGCTGCTCCACGAACAGCCGCAGGAGTTCGTCGTTGAGGCGCTCGCGCGTGATCTCGTCGAGGGCGCCGAACGGTTCGTCGAACAGGAACAGCTCCGGGTCGAGGGTCAGTGACCGAGCGAGCGAGACGCGCATCCGCATGCCGCCGGAGAGCTGCTTCGGCAGGTTCGCCTCGAAGCCGTTCAGGCCGACCAGGTCGATCGCGTGCTTCGCCTTCGCGGCCCGCTCGGCCTTCGGGACGTGACCGAGTTCGGCGAGCAGTTCGACGTTCCCCTGCACGCTCCGCCAGGGCAGCAACGTGGCGTCCTGGAAGACGTAGCCGATCCGATCGGCGGCGACTCCCGCGGTGCCGTCGGACGCGGTCTCGAGGCCGGACGCGATCCGGAGCAGTGTCGACTTGCCGCACCCGGAGGGGCCGACGACCGAGACGAACTGGCCGCGGTCCACGGTCAGGTCGACGCCCTGCAGGGCGACGGTGCCGTTCGGGAACGTCATCTCGACGTTCCGGAAGTCGAGCAGCGTGTCCGTCGTGGTGACGGGGGCTGGTGCGGTGGTGGTCACGGCTACCTCGTGTTCTCGTGCATGGTCGTGCGCGGTCAGGGAACGGGGACGGGGGTCAGGGGACGAGCTGGGTGACGGACGGGCGTTCCGTGCCGACGGTTCGTGTCCGGGCGACGGTGCGCCGCACCTCGGTGCGGGCGACGAGTCGTCCGCGGGACAGGACGATCCGGTCGGCGGGGGCGTTCGCCACCGCGTCGGTGACGCTGGTCGCGGCGACGGCGAGCAGGTCGGCGCGCGCTCCGACGACGGGGCCCGCGGCCGGGAGGCCCATCACGCTCCGGGCGGCGTCGCTCACCATCGCGTACGCCTCGTCCGGCGTCAGGTGCCCGGCGGTCACGAGCAGGGACGCGGTCTCGAGGGCGTCGCTCCGGCCGACCGGGTTGAACGGGTCGCGGACGTTGTCGGCGCCGGCGGCCACGCGGACCCCGGCGGCGAGGAGCGCCCGGATCGCGGTCAGCCCGCGGGGGGTCGACACCGGGTGCTGCCAGCCCTGCAAGTACAGGTTCGTGATCGGCAGCGTGATGACGCCGAGGTCCGCGGCGGCGACGTCGGCCACCACCTCGGCGAGGCGCTCCGGTCCGAGGGTGCCGAGTCGCACACAGTGCCCGGCGGAGTACTGCCGGTCGCGCGGCCAGTCGCGGACGGCGCGGGCGTAGTGGTCGAGGGTGACGGGTCCGTCGAGGCTCTCGTCGGCGTGCAGGTCGACACCGAGACCGCGACGGTGGGCGATCGCCAGCAGTCGGTCGACGTCGGCGAGGGGGTCGTCCGCCAGGTGCGGAGCGCCGCCGACCAGGTCCACGCCGAGGTCCAGGACCGCCTCGACGTGCTCGTCGGGGGCGAGCGGTCCGGCGAGGGCGACGAGTTCGATGTCCATCAGGTCGGCGAGCTCGTCCCGGACCTGCACGAGGGCACGGGCGCCGCGGACGGCGTCGGCGACCGTCCCGGTCCCGCCGTGGCTGAGGACGTCCACGTGGGTGCGGACCGCGGTGGTGCCGGCGGACAGCAGCGCGAGGGCGGCGGTCCGGGCCCGGTCGGCGATCTCGTCGACGGACATCGTCGTGGCGTACGCGGCCCAGGCGGCGATGGCAGAGCCCAGGTCACCGAGCGGCGGGTCGATCCGGTCGGCGCTGAGGGCCTTGTCGAGGTGTGCGTGCGGTTCGGCCGGGGCGGTCAGGAGCAGGCGACCCTCGAGGTCGAGCGTGCTCGCGGCGGGGGCGGCGAGCGTGCCGGCCGGGGCCACCTCGGTGACGGTGTCGCCCGTGATCGCGACGTCCACGAGTCCGCCGTCGGGCAGCAGCGCGGACCGCAGGAGGGTGATCGGGCGTGGCAGTGACTCGTCCAAGGGGCCCTCTCGATCGTGTGTGACAATGTTGATCGCATCAACATCCACGATGCTAGGTGGGTCGTGTTTCCCACCCGTTTCGCTCCGGTTGCCGACTGTGACGAGATGGGATGCACGGAACGGCCCGCTGGTCCGGACCACGATCGGAGCGCGATGCCCACCGACCTCCTGCCCCACGCCGACCTGCCACCGGACGCTCCCGAAGCTGATCGGGTGGTCGACGAACAGGCGCGTCTCGTCGGCGAGCACATCCGGGCGCTCCGGCGTTCGGCGCGACTGACCCTCGTCCAGCTCGCCGAGCGGACCGGGCTCTCGCACCCGTTCCTCAGCCAGGTCGAACGCGGCCACTCCCGCGCCAGCATGGTGTCGCTCGAGAAGATCGCCACCGCGCTCGACACGACCCAGGTCGCACTCCTCGCCGCCGGCGCCCCGACCCGGGACGAGCCGGACGACCGAGGACCCGAGGTGCTCCGCGCCGACGAGGGTGCCCGTGGACCGTTCTCCAGCGGCGAGGCGCGGCTGCTCGTGCACGCCGGCCCGCACGCCTTCGAGCCGCTCGAGTGGAAGGGCGACGACACCGACCTCGGCGAGTACTTCGAGCACCGTGAGGACGAGTTCCTCACGGTGCTCTCCGGCTCCGTCCTGCTCGACCTCCGCGGCCAGGACGTGCTCCGCCTGGGTCCCGGCGACTCGGCCTACTACCGCGGCGGGACCGGCCACCGCTGGTGCAGTGCCGACGGCAGCGCGTTCCACATGATCGTCGTCAAGGAGACCCCGCGGGCCGGAGCCGCGTCGTGAGCGCCGGTCTGGTCGAGGCCCCGGACGCCCGGCTCCGGATGCGGATCGCCGACCGGCAGCGGGTGGCCGAGGACGTCGTCACCCTCGACCTCGCCCCCGTCGACGGCGTCGCCCTGCCCCGGTGGGAACCCGGAGCCCACGTGGACCTCGAGGTCGCGCCCGGCACCGAACGGCAGTACTCGCTCGTCACCACCACCCCCGACGGGCACTGGCGGGTGGCCGTCCTCCGCGAAGCCTCCGGGCGCGGTGGGTCCGTCGCCGTGCACGACGCGCTCCGCGTCGGCGACGAGGTCCTGGTCGGCGGCCCGCGCAACCACTTCGGCTTCGACCCCGACCGGCCCGCCGTCTTCGTCGCCGGCGGCATCGGAATCACCCCGATCCGCGCCATGATCGCCGCCGCCGAGACTGCCGGCACCCCGTGGGAGCTCCACTACGCCGGCCGCACCCGGGACCGGATGGCCTTCGCCGACGAACTCGTCGTGGCCCACCCGGACCGCGTGGCGCTCGCCGTCGCCGACGACGGCACCCGGATCGACGTGGCCGCGCTCCTCGCGGTGCCCCGGGACGCCGTCGTCTACTGCTGCGGCCCCCGCCGCCTGATGGACGCGGTCGAGGCCGCCGCCGCGCACTGGCCCGCGGGCAGCGTCCGGGTCGAGCGGTTCGAGCCGGCCACCGACGTCGACGCCCCGGGGGAGTCGTTCGAGGTGGAGCTCACTCTCACCGGGGTCACGGTCACCGTCCCGGCCGACCGCACCCTGCTCGAGGTCGCGGAGGACGCCGGCGCGTTCGTGCTGTCGTCGTGCCGGGAGGGCACCTGCGGCACGTGCGAGACCCCCGTCCTCGACGGCGCGGTCGACCACCGCGACACGGTGCTCAGCCCGGCGGAGCAGGCCGACGACCGCACCATGATGGTCTGCGTCTCCCGCGCCAGGCGCGGTTGCCCGCGGCTGGTGCTCGAACTCTGACACGCCGGACGGGAGGCTCGGGTACCGACGCGAGCAGGGCCTCCCGTCCGCCGCGGTGCCGGCCCGTCAGGGGCGCTCGGTGTCCTCCAGTGGTGCACCGGTGAGCGCCGAGAGACGCTCGAGCCCGGCCTGCTCGACGAGCTGGCGGGCCAGCGGACGGGCGCGGGCCACGGCCTCCCGGACGTCGACGCGGGTCACCTCGAAGTCCGCCAGGCTGAGCTCACCGTCGACCCAGACGTCCTTCACCTCGCGGCTGCCGGCGACGAACACGATCGCCTGGAACGGGTCGTGCACGTTCGCGAGCGTCGGGCTCTCCCCGTCGAACACGACCAGGTCGGCGCGCTTGCCGGGCTCCAGCGACCCGATCTCGGCGTCCATCCGCAGTGCCGTCGCGCCGCCGATCGTCCCCATCTCGAACGCCTCGCGGGCGGTCATCGCGGTCGCCTGCAGGTCCCGGATCCGGGCGAGCAACGCCGCGGTCTTCATCGCCTGCAGGAAGTCCTGCGAGTCGTTCGACGCCGGCCCGTCGACGCCGATGCCGACCGGGATCCCGAGCGCCCGGAGTTCCGCGACCGGCGCGATGCCGCTCGCCAGGATGCCGTTCGCCACCGGGTTGTGCGCGACGCCGACGCCGTTCGACGCGTAGGTCTCACGGTCCTCCCGGTCCATCCAGACGCTGTGCGCGGCGATCACCGGCACCCGGAACATGCCCGTCGCCTCGGCGTGCCCGACGACCGTCCTGCCGGTGCGCTGACGGGCTGCGGTGACCTCTTCGCGGACCTCGTGCACGTGCACGTGGATGCCGTGCCCACCGTCGACCGCGTAGTCGATGTGCTCCTGCCACGCGGCGTCCGAGTACCGGCCGATCGAGGACATCCCCACCCGGAACGTGCTGTACCGGCTGGCGTCGGCCGCCTCGCGCAGGGCGTCGAACTCCGCCAGGATCGGGGCCGGGCCGAAGCCGCGGTCGACGTCCCCGGAGCCGAACGACACCACGCCGCGCAGGCCCAGCTCCTCGAGTGCCTGCACGACCCCCGGGGTCGCCGGTTCTCCGGCGATCGGGTCCGAGCAGAACATGTCGTTCGCGGTCGTCACGCCGCTCCGGAGCATCTGGATGCCCTGCAGCATCGTGCCCGCGTACGCCTTGTCCCGCGTCATCACCGGGTTCACGTGGGAGATCAGGGCGTTCAGCCACTCCCACAGCGTGTACTGCGAGCCGATGCCCGTGATGAGCCCCTCGCTGAAGTGCCCGTGCGTGTTCACGAAGCCCGGCGTGACCAGGTCGTGCGCCCCGCCGCGGACCGTCGCACCGGGGTGTGCTGCCGACAGCTCGGCGAACGTGCCGACCGCGGCGACCCGGTCGCCGTCGAGGAGCACCGCGCCGTCCCGGATCGCGGACGGGGTCTCGGAGTGGTCGGGGGCGGCGGTCAGCACCCACCCGCCGCGGATCAGGGTCTGGGTCATGGGGGGACCCTAGGGACCGCGTGTTTCGCCGGTGTCACCGTCCGGTTTCCCCCGCTCGCAGCGTGCCTCCGCCGGAACGACGGGCGTCACGAGCACGAAACAGCGCCCTGCTACAAACGCTTGCATGCTGACCGTCACCGGTGCCCTCCGCGTCCTCGTCGATCCCCGCACCGAACACGACGGTGACGTGGTCGTCGACGACGGCAGCGCAGTCACGACGACCCTCGACGCCGCCGGTTGCGTCGTCACCGCCGGCCTCGTCAACGCGCACCACCACCTGCTGCAGACCGCCTTCCGGACGCTCCCCGGGACCCGTGGCGTGCCGATGGCGGAGTGGCTCCCGACGATGGCCGCTGCGTACGCCGCGGCGGGGCCCGACCCGGAGCTCTACGGGCTGGCCGCGGCCGCCGGAGCCGCGGAGGGCCTCCTGTCCGGCGTCACGACGATCGCCGACCACCACCTCAACTGGCCGGTCGACGCCACCACCGACGACACCGTCGCGCTCGCCGCAGCCACCGTGGACGCGGTCCGTGGTCTCGGTGGTCGGCTCGTCTTCGTCCGGGGGAGCGCGCGGGACGACCCGTCGCAGGCGGCGGCATCGGCGGACGCGATCGTCCGGGCCCTGCTGCACGAGGACGCCGTCGGCGGCACCGACCCGGACGGGCGGCTGCAGGTCGCGGTCGGGCCGGCGGGCGTGCACTCCGACGGAGAGGGCACGTTCCGGGCGCTGGGCGAGGTCGCCGCGGAGCACGGCCTCCGTCGACGGACGCAGGCGAACGAACAGGTGGACACCGCGATCGCGCTGGAGCGGTACGGACGGCGACCGCTCGACCTCCTCGAGGAGTGGGGGTGGCTCGCGCCGGACGTCACGATCGCGCACCTCTGCGACGTCACCGACGACGAGATCGAGCGCCTCGCGACCGCCGGGGTCACCGCCACCCACGCACCGGGGTGCGACGTGCCGATGGGGTGGGGGATCGCGCCGGTCGCCCGGCTCGCCGCCGCGGGTGTGCCGGTCGGTCTCGGCACGAGCGGTGGAGGCAGCAACGACGCCGGACACCTGCTCGCCGACGCTCGGCTCGCGATGCAGGTGTCCGCGCTGGTCGGACCGCAGCTGCCGGCACGTCAGGTGCTCGGGATGGCGACCGAGGGCTCCGCCGTCGGTCTCGGCAGGCCGGAGCTCGGTCACCTCGGCGCCGGATCAGCGGGGGACCTCTGCGTGTGGGACGTGTCCGGGGTCGCCGACGCCGGTGTGGCGGACCCGGTCGCGGGCCTCCTGTGGGCGTCACCGGGACGGCGGCCGAAGCACGTCGTCGTCGGTGGGCGCGTGGTGGTGCGGGACGGGAGGCTCGTCACGGCCGACGAGGGCGAGCTGGCGGCCCGGCTGCGGGAGCGGCTGGCACGCGGGCGCTCCCGTCCGTGAGATGCCCCCTTCGTGCCGAGACGCTGCCGGGGTCCGCGGCGTCTCGGGACGAAGGGGGCGTCGAGCACTGACGGGCGTGTCTCGACGTGTACCCGGCCGCCGGGGTACGGTTCGCAGGACGAGGGAGGACCGTCATGCGGATCCTGGGGAACGTGGTTCGAGGGCTGGTGTTCGTCCTCGAGTCGGTGGCGAAGACGATCGGCGCGATGTCCGGCGCGCACACGCACGACCTGGAGGGCCAGCGGAAGCTCTACGAGCAGCGGCCCGACTACCGGCCCTGAGCCTCAGTCAGTGCGCGCGGTTGAGCCGGTCGGCGAGTCGACCCAGTGCCCAGTTGATCAGGAAGCCGAGTGCGCCGAGGACCGGGAGCGCGATGACCACGACGGTCCAGACCACCTTCGCCAACTGCGAGCGGGTCCGGTCGCGCCAGAGCAGCACGAGCGTTCCGACCTCCAGCAGCACGAGCACGAGCAGCACGGCCATGTGCGCGCTGCCGAGCGAGTTCTGGAACACGTCCCCCACCTTCCGGAGCACGCGGTCGCACCCCGATCGGGAGTGTAGCGGTGCCGCGGTGCCGGGACACGCCTCCCAGATCGTGAGCGCCAGCGGTCAAGGAGCTTCGAGGATCGACGCCTGGAGCGCCCGAATGGTGACGGCGAGGCCGCCGGAGGCCAACAGGCCGGACCCGAGCGGCCCGGACGAGTCGGTGCCGAGCAGGGGGAGACGGCGTAGTGCGCTCCGGACGCCGGCGTGCATGTGGGCGATCTGCCAGCCGAGCTCGTCCGAGTCGGGGTCGCCCAGCCCGACGGCGCGCACGGCGTAGGCGGCAGCCCCGAGCGCATGGGCGCCCATGTGGGCGACACCGGAGGCCTGGCCTGCGGCGAACGCGGCTGCCCGCGCGGCGGGATCGCGGACGACCGAGGCAGCGCGCCCGGTCTCGAAGCGACGGCGGATCATGTCCGACGCCTCGATCTCACCCCGAGCGAAGGCCCGGGTGCGTGCGATCCCGTCGCGAGGACGGGCGTCCTCGGGGACCGCGCGCTCGAACAGTGGGAGGACCCGCTCGGCGCAGTCCGCAGCCCACGCGGCCGCCAATCGACGGTCGCTGAGGTCGAGCGTCTGCGCAGAGGCCATGCCCGCACCCTCGCACAGCGGCACGGTGGGCGCATGCGAGAACGCCGCCCCGGTGTGTCCGGGGCGGCGTTCTCGTGGTGTGTCAGATCGGGTGTTACGTGATCGCGCTTACTTGATCTGGGCGGTGATGGTGGCGGTGCCGACGAGCAGGCCGCCCTTGACGGCGTCGGTCTTGAAGGTGTCGTTGAGCAGCTTCGCGGCGTCGGCGGAGACGTGGACGGTGGTGCCGGTCAGGATCGCGTTGTCGCCCTCGAGCTGCAGCGGCTTGA
>NZ_QKSF01000023.1:0-25463 GCF_003234045.1 Curtobacterium sp. MCPF17_047
CCGCAGGCGCCGCCGCGCCGAGCCCCCGCTCCCGCACCCCTCAGGCTGCGCCTGCGGCGAGACGAGCGCCTGCGCCTGCGGCGGGCGGGGTGGCTGCGCCTGCGGCGAGACGAGCGCCTGCGCCTGCGGCGAGCGGGCGGATCTGTGCGGAGGCCGCTCCCGTCACCCGGGCTTTCCGCCCGCTCGCCCTGGGGACGGACCGATGAAGGGGTCACGCAGTCTCTCTCCGGCGAGCGGGCGGAATCGCCATCGCACCCGGCCTGGAGTCCGGCATTCTGCCCACTCACGCTCCGTGCTCGGCTTTCTCGGACCTCCCGGCGTCTGGGCGGCGGGGCCGACTCCGCGGTGGTCCGGGCTGCAGGCTTGCGGCGGGGCCGGCGAGTGGGCGAACCTGCGGGGTATGACGCCGGGACGCACGGTATTCGGCCCGCTCGCGTCGATGGTCTCGGTCGCGAGCCGAGGTGTTGGGCCACGCGTGCGAGGGCGGGTGTCCGGACGGTCCTGCTGTCGGCGAGCGGGCGGATCTGAGCGGCACCGCCCGCGAGTCATGCGGCATCTCGCCCGCTCGCGTTACCGGGAGACAACGGACGGGCGGGGAAACGGCGTGCGCCTCGATGAGTGGGCGTAATCACACGACAGGTCGAGACGGTGCGCCAGGTGTTCCGCCCGCTCGCCGGGCGGGGGCGGGGGAGACGGCGGACGGGAGGCGCGGTGCCAGATGGAACCGTGCCTCCCGTCCGTCGGGTGGGTCAGAAGCCGGACGGCACCCGCGGGGTGTAGGCCTGCTCGAGTCGCGTGACTTCGTCGTCGTTCAGTTCGATCGCCGTCGCGGCGACCGCGTCGTCGATGTGGTGCTCCTTCGTCGCGCCGATGATGGGTGCCGAGACGGCCGACTTCCCAGCGACCCAAGCGAGGGCGATCTGCGCCATGCTCGCGCCGCGCTCCTCCGCGACCTGCCCGACCGCTTCGACGATCGCTCGGTTCGCGTCCTCGTCCTGGCGGTACAGCGTCTTGCCGAATTCGTCCGTGTCAGACCGTGAGCCGGAACCCTGCGCGTCCCAGGGGCGGGTGACCTTGCCGCGGGCGAGCGGGCTCCACGGGATGACGCCGACGCCGGTGTGGGCACAGAACGGGTGCATCTCGCGCTCCTCCTCACGTTCGAGGAGGTTGTACTGGTCCTGCATCGCGACGAACTTCGTCCAGCCGTTGCGCTCCGCGACGTGCTGCATCTCGGCGAACTGCCACGCCCACATGCTCGAAGCACCGATGTAGCGGGCCTTGCCGGACTTGACGACGTCGTGGAGTGCCTCCATCGTCTCCTCGACCGGGGTGAGCGGGTCGAAACGGTGGATCTGGTACAGGTCGACGTAGTCGGTGCCGAGGCGTGTCAAGGACGCGTCGATCTCGTGCATGATCGCGACACGGGACAGCCCCGCGCCGTTGCGGCCCGGACGCATGCGGTTGAAGACCTTCGTGAAGACCTGGACCTCCTCACGGGGAGCGAGCTCCTTGAGGAGTTCGCCGGTGATCTCCTCGCTGCTGCCCGCGGAGTAGACGTTCGCGGTGTCGAAGGTCGTGATGCCGGCGTCGAACGCCCGGCGGACGAAGGGGCGGGCATCGTCGATGCCGACGCTCCACGCGTGCGAGCCCTTCGTCGGATCGCCGTAGGACATCATGCCGAGGATGACACTCGAGATCTCGAGGCCGGTGTTGCCGAGGCGGACGGTGGGGACGGTGGGGGTGTCGGACATACGGGGTCCTTCCGTGGCGGAGCGCTGGTGGGGTCGTGCGTGCGTGCGTGCGTGCGTGTGTGTGTGTGTGTGTGTGTGTGTGTGTGTGTGTGTGTGTGTGTGTGTGCGTGCCCGTGAGCGGGCCTTCCGGACCGGTGTGTCAGGCGGAGACCCGGGCATCTCGCCCGGTCACCGCGAGCAGACGCACCTGCAGAGGAGCATCGTCGTCCACCTGCACTGGAGCCGCGTACAGCCCGGTCGCCGCGAGGGACTGGATCTGCGGTTCGAAGTGCGTCCACACCGCGTCGACGAGCTCGTCGGGCAGGCGCTCGTCGCTCCCCGTCGCGCGGGCCAGGTCCCACGTGTGGATCGTGATGTCGCTGGTCTGCTCCGCGAGGTACTCGCCGGCCTGCACCACGTCGGTCGACAGGTGCACGGGCGTGTCCTTCGGTGCGCGCTGCCAGGCTTCGATCGCCGCGCTCGAGTGCCGCTCCCACTCAGCGAGGAGGTCATCGCCGATCGGCTCCAGGTCCGCTTCGGCCTGGGCGTAGTCGCAACCGGTGAGGAGCTTGGGGATCCAGCGCTGTTCATCCACAACGTGTGCGACGAGATCGCGCGTCGTCCACTCGGAGTCGGGGGTGGGAGCGTCCCAGTCGGTGACGGCGGCGACGCGGCGGCCGAACTCCGCGACGGCGAGGGTCTGCAGCGTGATCCAGTCGGTGGACATCGGGGTGCTCCTGTTCGTCGGCGAGCGACATTCCGACGACCGCGTCGGACGTGCTTCGTGTGCAGCGGTGTTGCTTGCAACCCTGGGACCGAGGGGCGGATTCCCCCGGGGTGGGCCAGAGCGTTCCTCACGGTACCGCTCCAGTCGGTCGGGAGGCGCTGGGGCCGATGGCGCGGAGCTCCCTGCTCGTGATGGGCGCGCGGGCGACGGGTGTGGCGGGCGAGGGGGCGCCTCGGCGGCGAGTCGGCGGCTGAGCGGGCGGCTGAGCGCTCGGTTCCGCGTGCGCGCTGCGCGCTGCGCGCTGAGCGGGCGGAATCCCCGCTGGATCCGGGAGAACGCCCTGGTGTTCCGCCCGGTCGGCAGGGAAGACGCACCCATCCATCCACGGGCGCGACCACGAAAGCGAACGCTCGAGCCGGTCCAGGACAGCACGAAGCCCCGACGCCGAGGGCGCCGGGGCTTCGAGAGGGCGGAGAGGTCAGGCCGCCTGGAGGACGAACTGGACGTCGAGGTTGATCGTGACGTCGTTGCCGAGCGTGAAACCGCCGGCTTCGAGGGCTGCGTTCCAGTTCACGCCGAACTCGGTGCGGTCGATCTTCGTCGTCGCCTCGGCACCGAGCTTGACCTGACCGTAGCCGTCGGTGATGACGCCGCCGAACTCGGTCTTCAGCGTGACGGGCTTGGTGACGCCACGGAGCGAGAGTTCGCCGTCGATGAGCATGTCGTCGCCGTCCTCGCGGATGCCCGTCGAGCGGAACGTCATGTGCGGGTGCTCCTCGGTCAGGAAGAAGTCACCGGTCGCGAGGTGCTGGTCGCGCTGCGCCTGATTGGTGTTGATGCTCGAGACGTCGATCGAGGCCTCGAGGGTCGTGTCGAGGGGGTTCTCGGCGGTCACGAGGGTCGCGTCGAACTTCTCGAACTTGCCCTTGACCTTGCTGATCGCGAGGTGACGGACGGAGAAGCTGACCTCGGAGTGGGTCGGGTCGAGCTTCCAGGTGCCGGTGACGTAACCGGGGATGGCGGAGGCGTTGAGAGCCATGGTGTGTCCTTCTTCGAGCGATGAGTCATGGGCGGGCGCGAGATTTCATGCACCTGCATCGAACCTGATGGTAGCCCATTCTGCACCGCTTTGGTTGAAGCGTCAACCATTGTTCACCGAGGTGTTGTTCTTCGGGCGGTGCCGGCCCGTTCGGCCGGCGATGAGGAGACGACGCATCCGCGCGACGAAACGGTCGGCGGTCGGACCGACGTCATCTGCGGTCGCCCGCACCAACCACCAATCGTCGTCCTTCAGCAGTTCACCCCTGGTCAGGTCCTTCCGGAACGTCGCCGGGTCGGTCCGGTGGAGGTCGCTCTCGTACTCGATCGCGACACGAGCATCGGGATATGCGAGGTCGACGCAGGCGACCCACCGTCCGTCCACCACCACGTCGTGGTTGAGGACGGGTTCCGGGAGACCTGCGCGAGTCAGGAGGAGCCGCATCCGCGTCTCCCCAGGCGACCGCGATCCAGCCCGGATCTCGGCGAGGGCTGCCCGGAGCTTCACGACGCCGCGACAGCCTCGCCGCCGACGCACGGCCGCGGCCAGTTCGGGGAGCGTCGACCAACCGAGCCATCCCACCAAGGCGTCCCCAGCCACGATGAGTTCGTCCAGCGACAGGAACGAGGCGAGCGCGGTGAAGGTGTCGGCCGGATGCGTCAGCTGGACACCCCTGGTCTGGACGACCCGTACCGAACCCGCCTTGGCCCGGTGCCCCACCGACCCACGGACGCGGAGCGCCTGGTCCGTCCCGATGGTGATGACGTGCAGTCGCGGATCACGTTCGATCCGGCGGGGCAACGGCACGCCGAGGAGCATCGCGGCGGTCGTGTGGCTGAAGACCTGGTCATGGCGCAGCCGAGGAGCGAGTGCCCGCGCGAAGGCGTCCGGCGTGTGCGGTTGCTCGGCACATCGCACGCCGTGGAACGGACGTCGCAGGTCGCGGGCATCGAGCCGGCCGCGTGGAACGCCCATGTGGAGCGCGCGACGCACTCGGAACGGCGTCCGACGCAGGGCCGGGGGGAGCGGGGTCCTCGGAGACATGGGTCCATGGTGCGAGCCGCACCGGAGCGCCGGGGCCAGACCGGGCCTCCAGTGTGGACAGGGCCGGGCGTCGGCCGGATGTGCAGGACGGGACGCAAGCTCGCGAGCGGGCGGAACCACGGGTGTGCGGCATGGGCTGCCCCGGCGTTCTGCCCGATCGTGGGGAGGGTGGCACGGGCCTGGCATCTCGCCCGCTCGCGCCGCCCTGACGCGGGGAGGGTGCTACCGGGGGCCTGGCATGTCGCCCGCTCGCGGGGAGGGCGCCACCGGGGGCCTGACATATCGCTCGCTCGCGCTGCCCGCTCGCGCTGCACGCTCGCGCTGCACGCTCGCGCTGCCCGCTCGCGCTGCCCGCTCGCGCCACCCGCTCGTGCTGGCGCAGGGTCAGCGCAGCCGAGGGTCGAGCGGAGGAACGGCGGAGCCGACTGCACACAGGTACTGCCACGGCCTCCCGCGTGCGCGCTCACTCCAGTAGCGTCGCACCCATGGAATTCAGGTACCTGGGCAACTCCGGACTCAAGATCTCCGAGATCACCTACGGCAACTGGCTGACGCACGGCTCGCAGGTCGAGAACGACGTCGCCACACAGTGCGTGCGGGCAGCGCTCGACGCTGGCATCACCACGTTCGACACTGCGGACACCTACGCCAACACGGCAGCAGAGACCGTCCTCGGCGAAGCACTCAAGGGTGAGCGTCGTCAGTCCCTCGAGGTCTTCACGAAGGTCTACTGGCCGACCGGCCCGATGGGGCACAACGACGTCGGCCTCAGCCGCAAGCACATCATGGAGTCGATCAACGGCTCGCTCGAGCGTCTGCAGACCGATTACGTCGACCTGTACCAGGCCCACCGCTACGACTACGAGACCCCGCTCGAAGAGACCATGCAGGCCTTCGCGGACGTGGTGCGTCAGGGCAAGGCGCTGTACATCGGCGTCAGCGAGTGGTCCGCCGAGCAGATCCGTGCCGGTGCTGCCCTCGCGAAGGAACTCGGCTTCCAGCTCGTCTCGAACCAGCCGCAGTACTCGATGCTGTGGCGCGTCATCGAGGGCGAGGTCGTCCCCGCGTCGAAGCAGCTCGGTCTGTCGCAGATCGTGTTCTCGCCGATCGCTCAGGGCGTCCTCACCGGCAAGTACAAGCCGGGCCAGCCGCTGCCCCAGGGCTCCCGCGCCACGGACGAGAAGGGCGGCGCGGACATGATCAAGCGGTACATGCGCGACGAGGTCCTCGAGGCCGTCCAGCGTCTCCAGCCGGTCGCTGACGAGGCCGGGCTCACCCTCGCCCAGCTCGCCGTCGCCTGGACCCTGCAGAACGAGAACGTCGCCTCGGCGATCGTCGGTGCCTCGCGTCCATCACAGGTCGAGGACAACGTGAAGGCAGCAGGCGTGAAGCTCGACGCCGACACGATGGCTCGCATCGACGAGGCCCTCGGGGACATCCCGGAGCGCGACGCCTCGAAGAACGTCTCTCCGACGCAGCGTCCCGCCTGAGCGGAACGCACCGCCTGACGGACGGGAGGCCCGGTACCAGCTGGTACCGGGCCTCCCGTCCGTCACGGGGCTGAGCTGCGTCAGCCAGCTGACCTGGTCAGCGCACCACCACGAGCCCTCGGCCCGCGAAACGGACGCCGTCGGTGTCGAAGTCGGCGTCGCCGAAGCTGAACAGCACCTCGCCGGTGGCACCGACGAGCGGGACCTCCGCAGGGTCGTCGGACAGGTTGACGACGACGTGGACCGGTGCTGCCGTCGGGCCGAGTAGCCCGCGGGTCAGCACGAGCCATCGCTCGTCCTCGCTGAAGCGGACGGCGTTCGCCTCGTAGCGGTGGTCGACGAACGCCTCGTCGGTGCGCCGGAGGGCGACGAGTACCCGGTAGGCGTTGAGGATCCGTGCTCCACGCTCGGACTCGACGTCAGACCAGTCGAGCTTGGAGTTGGTGAACGTCGTCGGGTCCTGCGGGTCGGGGACCGTGGACTCGTCCCAACCGTGCTCGGCGAACTCCTTGATCCGGCCCTCGGCGGTGACCTTGCCGAGTTCCGGCTCCGGGTGCGAGGTGAAGAACTGCCACGGGGTCGTGGCGGCGAACTCCTCACCCATGAAGAGCATCGGGGTGAACGGGCCGAGCAGCGTGAGCGCTGCGGCGATGACGAGACCTTCGTCCGACACGGTCGCGGCGAGACGGTCACCGGCGGCGCGGTTGCCGATCTGGTCGTGGTTCTGGTTCGCCACGACGAGGGCTGTCGTCGGCGACGTGCCGCGGTCGATCGGCCGACCGTGACGCTTGCCGCGGAAGGACGACCAGGTTCCGTCGTGGAAGAAGCCCTGTTCGAGCACCTTCGCCAGGGCGGTCAGCGGGGCGAAGTCGGCGTAGTAGCCGTTCGTCTCCCCGGTGACGGCGACGTGCACGGCGTGGTGGAAGTCGTCCGACCACTGGCCGGCGAGCCCGTACCCGGAGGCCTCGCGCGGGCGGAACATGATCGGGTCGTTGAGGTCCGATTCCGCGATGAGCGACAGCGGCTTGCCGGTGAACGACGAGAACGCGTCGGTCTCGCTGGCCATCTCGGCGAGGATGTGCGGTCGCGTCGTGTCACGGATCGCGTGCACGGCGTCGAGTCGCAGACCGTCGACGTGGTGGTCGCGGAACCACATCCGGACGTTGTCCAGGACGTACCGGCGGACCTCGGGCTCTTCGACGTTGACCGAGTCGCCCCAGGTGTTGGCCAGCCCCTGCACGAGGTACGGGCCGTAGAGCGGCAGGTAGTTCCCGCTCGGACCGAGGTGGTTGTACACGACGTCCTGGATGACGCCGAGACCGAGGGCGTGGGCGCGGTCGACGAAGCGGTCGTAGGCATCCGGACCGCCGTAGGGAGCGTGCACGGCGTACCACGCGACCCCGTCGTAGCCCCAGTTCCACTCACCGTTGACGCCGTTCACGGGCAGCAGCTCGACGAACTCGACCCCGACCTCGACCAGGTGCTCGAGCTTGGCGGCAGCGGCGTCGAGGGTGCCCTCTGGCGTGTAGGTGCCGACGTGCATCTCGTAGATGACGCCGCCGCGCGCCGGTCGGCCGGTCCAGGCGTCGTCCGTCCATGCGAAGCGTGCCGGGTCGACGACCTCGGACGGCCCGTGGACGCCCTCGGGTTGGAAGCGGCTGCGCGGATCGGGGCGGACGGACTCGTCCTCGTCGATACGGAAGCCGTACCGGGCTCCGACGACGGGGAGGACCTCGTCGGTCGTCCACCAGCCGTCGTCCCCGCGGGTGAGCGGGTACTCGGTGCCGTCGACGACGAGGCGGACGTTCTCGGGCTCGGGGGCCCAGACGCCGTAGCGGTCGGGACTGGTCATGCGTGACCCTCCAGGATCTCGACCTCAGCCTGCGCGTCGGTCTCGGTGTCTTCGGTGCTGGTGGTGGTGTTCGCGGCGGTGGGGTTCGTGCTGTCGGACGTGCTCGTGTCCGTGGCGTCGTGACCACCGCCGTCGACGACGTCCGCGGGCACGAGCAGTGCGACGGGGAAGTCGGTGAGGACCTCGTCGAGCAGGAGGTCACGGTCAGCCGGGAAACGCCTCCCGGTCAGCAGGTCCACGCGCTCGACCGGCACGACGTGCAGGAGCGTGTCCGCCCATCCGCCGACGGCCCGGAGGCCCAGGGGCAGTCGCGTGGCGACCGTCACAGCCCCGCCGCGGTCGAAGGCGACCACGTGGTCCGCTGCGGGGCCGGTGGCGTCGAGCGGGACGTACCGGGTGAACAGCTCCGGGTGGTCGCGACGGACGCGGAGTGCGCGGCTCGTGACGAGGGTCTTCGCGACGGCACCCAGGTCGATGCCGGGCAACGCGTCGGGGCCGTCGTCGTCGGCACCGTCGAGCCAGGCGAGGACGTGCCGCCGTTCGGCGTAGTCGACGGGCCGCCGGTTGTCGGGGTCGACGAGCGAGCGGTCCCAGGCCTCGGTGCCCTGGTAGACGTCCGGGACGCCGGGCGCCGTGAGCTGCAGGATCTTCGCGCCGAGACCGTTGGACCAGCCGGGGGCGTCGATCTGCTCGTCGAGGGCGTCGAGCTCGGCGACCACGGCGGGGTCGTCGAAGGCGGCGTCGACGATGGCGTGCATCTGCCGCTCGAACGACTCGTTCGGCTCGGTCCACGTCGTGCTGTCGCCGGCCTCACGCGACGCCTTCTCGGCGTAGGCGTGCAGACGCTCTCGTGAGGCCGGGCGCGCTCCGACGATCGCCTGCCAGAGCAGGTTGGCGAACACCCCGTCCTCGAGCGGAGCGAGCGCGTTGAGACGGTCGAACGTCGCTGTCCACTCCTCACCGAGTTCAGCGAGGACCGCGATGCGAGCACGGGTGTCCTCGCTGCGCTTCGTGTCGTGCGTCGTCAGGGTCGTCATGGCGTGCGGCCAGCTGGCGAGACGTTCACGCTGTGCGGCGTGGAACTCGTCGAGGGTGACCGAGAACACGCTCGGGTCGCCGCCGACCTCGCTGAGGGACGACAGGCGCGAGGTCCGGTAGAACGCGGTGTCCTCGACGCCCTTGGCCATCACCATGCCGCTGGTCTGTTGGAGGCGGATCGCGGCGGCGTTGTCCGCATCGCACAGGGCCGGCGCGATGCGGTCGATGACGTCGGCCAGGTCCGGGCGGGCTTCCGCAGCGACCTCGAGTGCCTCGATCAGGTGGTGGATGCCCTCCGGCAGGTAGGTGCGGTAGACCTCGAAGCTCGCCACGATCTCTGCGACAGCATCGACGATCCGGTCCTCGGAGACGGACACGGAGGTGGCACCGCCCTGCACGGCCGGGTCGACCACCAGGAGGCGCGCCAAGCGTCGGACCTCACTGTTCAGGATGCCGTCGGCGATCCCACGGCGGGTCCGGTGCGTCAGGTCCTGCCACGACACGTGCTCGCCGCGCAACCGGTCCTCGAGCGCCGTGAGGGGCGCTTCGCCGGCGGGGTCGACGAACACCCGGTCGATGAACCCGAGGGCGTCGTAGCCGGTCGTCCCGTCCACCGGCCAGGACGACGGCAGCAGTTCGCCCGGCTCGAGGATCTTCTCCACCAGCGTGTACGCACCGCCCGTCAGGTCGGCGAGGTCGTCGAGGTACCCAGCCGGGTCGTAGAGGCCGTCCGGGTGGTCGATGCGCAGACCGTCGACCAGGCCGTCGCGGAACCAGGAGCCGATGACCCCGTGCGAAGCGGCGAACACCTCGGGCTCCTCCACACGGATCGCTGCGAGCGTGTTGACCGCGAAGAACCGGCGGTAGTTCAGCTCGGAGTCGGCGCGCTTCCAGTGGACGAACTCGTAGTGCTGTCGGGCGTGCACGGCCTCGACGTCGTCACCGTCGTGCACGGTGCCGGGAGCTGTCGGGTACTCGGTCTCGCCGACGAGCAGACGCGGGGCCTTGCCGTCCGGGCTCCCGGCGTCGAGGGTGACTGCGTCGAGCAACCGGTCGTCGAGCACGGGGACGCGGATCCGGCCCTCCCCGGCAGCCCAGTCGATGTCGAACGCCCAGGCCACGGGCGACTCCTGGCCGTGCTCGAGGAGCGACCACCACCACGGGTTCACGGCCGGGGTCGCGACGCCGACGTGGTTCGGGACGACGTCGACGAGGACGCCGAGTCCCGCGGCGTGTGCTGCTTCGGCGAGGGCGCGGAGCGCGTCGTCGCCGCCACGCTCGGTGTCGACGTGTGTGTGGTCGACGACGTCGTACCCGTGACCGGAGCCGGGCTCCGCCTGCAGCACGGGGGAGAGGTAGAGCCAGTCGGCACCGAGGTCGCGGACGTAGTCGACGACGTCCTGCGCGGCGCTCAGGTCGAACTCGGCGGTGACCTGGAGACGGTATGTCGAGGTCGGGTTTCGGCGGGTCATTCGGTGTCCCCAAGGGTGTCGTGATCGGTCTGGGTACGGGGGACGGCGGGTGCGTCGCCGTCGGGCGAGAGCGCCCCGGGTGCCGGGGTGTCGCTGGGCACGGCTGCGTTGTCGTCGGTGTCGGTGTCGGTGCCAGTGCCGGCGGACGCCGGCGCCGTCGCGTCCGGCGCCGCGCCGACCTCGGATCCGGCCGCCCCGACGGCGCTCGGCGCGGCTGATCCGGCCGGGTTCGTCGGGGTGGCGGCCGGGTGCTCCGGCTCGTCCTCGTGTGCCGTGTCGACCGGGGTGCGCTGGATCTCGTGCTCGGGCTCCGCGCGGAGGACGATCATCGAGCGAGCGGGGACGTCGAGAGCGTCCCCGGCTTCGAGGACCTCGTCCCGCGCTCCGGGTTCGGCGGTGTCGATGCGGACCGTCCACCCGGGGGAGTACTCCTCCGGAGGGAGCGTGAAGGTCACGACGCCGTCGTGCGCGTTGAAGTACGTCAGGAAGGCCACGTCGGTGACGCGCTCGCCGCGGGCATCTCGTCCGCGGATGCCCTCACCGTTCAGGTACATCCCGACGCTCTTGCCGAACCCGGAGTCCCACTCTTCGGGCTGCATCGCGTCGCCAGCCGGGGTCAGCCAGACCACGTCAGGCAGCGGTTCGCCCTCACCGCGGCGCACCGGTCGACCGTTGAAGTACCGGGTCCGTCGGAAGGTCGGGTGGTCATGCCGGAGCTTCACGACGTCGGCGGTGAACTGGATCAGCTCGTCGTCGGCGGTCGCCCAGTCGATCCAGCTCAGTTCGGAGTCCTGCGCGTAGACGTTGTTGTTGCCCTGCTGGGTGCGGCCGAGTTCGTCGCCATGGGCGATCATCGGCACACCCTGACTCAGCAGGAGCGTGGCGATGAAGTTGCGGCGGCGCTGCAGTCGGAGTGCGGTGACCTCCGGGTCGTCGGTGGGGCCTTCGATGCCGGAGTTCCACGAGCGGTTGTGGCTCTCGCCGTCGTTGTTGTTCTCGCCGTTGGCGTCGTTGTGCTTCTCGTTGTAGGCCACCAGGTCGTACAGCGTGAAGCCGTCGTGGGCCGTGATGAAGTTGATGCTCGCCTTGGGCGTGCGGCCGTCGTGCTCGTACAGGTCCGCGGATCCCGAGATGCGCGATGCGAACTCGCCGAGGGTGGAAGGCTCGCCCCGCCAGAAGTCGCGCACGGTGTCGCGGTACTTGCCGTTCCACTCCGACCACTGCGGCGGGAAGTTGCCCACCTGGTAACCGCCGGGGCCGACGTCCCACGGCTCGGCGATGAGCTTCACCTGCGACACGATCGGGTCCTGCTGCACCAGTTCGAAGAAGGCGGAGAGCCGGTCGACCTCGTAGAACTCCCGGGCCAGGGCTGCGGCCAGGTCGAAGCGGAAGCCGTCGACGTGCATCTCGGTCACCCAGTAGCGGAGGGAGTCCATGATCAGCTGCAGCGAGTGCGGGTGCCCGACGTTGAGCGAGTTGCCGGTGCCCGTCACGTCCATGTAGTACCGCTTGTCGTCGTCCATCAGGCGGTAGTACGCCGCGTTGTCGAGACCGCGGAAGGACAGCGTGGGGCCGAGGTGGTTGCCCTCGGCGGTGTGGTTGTAGACGACGTCGATGACGACTTCGATACCGGCACGGTGCAGTTCGCGCACCATCGTCTTGAACTCCTGCACCTGCTGCCCGCCGTCGCCCGAGGACGAGTAGTGCGAGTGCGGCGCGAAGAACCCGATGGTGTTGTAGCCCCAGTAGTTCGACAGCCCCTTGTCCTGCAGCGTCGAGTCGTTCACGAACTGGTGCACCGGCATGAGCTCGAGCGTCGTCACGCCCAGTCGCTTGAGGTGCTCGATGACGGCCGGGTGTGAGACGCCAGCGTAGGTACCGCGCTGCTCTTCGGGAACGTCGGGGTGCGTCTCGGTGAGGCCCTTGACGTGCGCCTCGTAGATGACGGTCTCGCCGTAGGGGATGCGGGGTGCGCGGTCGCCCTGCCAGTCGAAGAACGGGTTGATGACCACGCCCTTGACCATGTGGGAAGCCGAGTCTTCGTCGTTCGTCGAGTCCGGGTCGCCGAACGTGTACGAGAAGAGGGACTGGTCCCAGTCGATGTCGCCGCTCGTCGCCTTCGCGTACGGGTCGAGGAGGAGCTTCGCCGGGTTCGAGCGGACGCCGTTCGTCGGGTCGTACGGGGCGTGGACGCGGAAGCCGTACTCCTGCCCCGGGCCGACGGTGGGCAGGTAGGCGTGCCACACGTGGGCGTCGACCTCGACGAGTCGGACTCGTTCTTCGGTCCCGTCGGCATCGAACAGGCAGAGCTCGACCCCTTCGGCGACCTCGCTGAACACGGCGAAGTTCGTGCCGCTGCCGTCGTAGGTCGCGCCGAGCGGGTAGGGGTTGCCGGGCCAGGTGTGCAAACGTGCCTCCAGAAGGAATGAACTGGGCCAACGTATCGGCGGGCCCCTGTGATGTCCGGGCCCGAGACGCGCACTGTGGAGCGTTGCGGCCCTCCACAGGCGTTGGTCGGACAAGCCTGCTCATTCCTGCACAGGACGGACGTCGAGTCGAACTCCTCCACACTTCGTCACGGCCCGTCCGCCAGCCAGTGCGCGCGGAGTAGCGTCGCCGCCATGACCAACATCGTCACGCAGATCGCAGACAAGGTGCGGCCCGTCGGCGTCGCCTCCAACTACGGCGACCCGGTGGACGTCGGGGACAGCACCCTGATCCCCGTCTCCGTCAACTGGTACGGCTTCGGCGGCGGCTCGGACGCCGACGAAGACGGCGCCGGTGGTGGCGGCGGCGGTGCCGTTTCGCTCCCCGTCGGCGCCTACGTCCGTCGTCCCGGACAGGACCTCGCCTTCGAGCCGAACGTCATCTCGCTCCTCACGATCAGCATCCCGGTGATCTGGGTCGCCGGCAAGGTGCTCGTCAAGCTCATCCGCGCGCTCAAGAAGTGACCACCTGACGGACAGGAGGCTCGGGTCACGGACCACGGGCCTCCTGTCCGATGGGTACACTGCTGGGACACACACGGGAGTCCGCCAGAGCGGGCTGAGAGGGAGCGAACCGCGCTCCGACCGTCGAACCTGATCCGGATCATGCCGGCGCAGGGAGGAGTCATCGCGATGTCCACTGGTGCACCTACCGAAACGTCCATCGAACGTCCCGTCTCGAAGCGCTCGCTCCGCTGGCGTGTCGTCGACATCGTCGTCGCCGCGGTCCTCGCGGTCGCGGTCGGCGTCGTCTTCAAGCTCTGGGACTTCGCCTACGAGCCGATCGGCGCGGGCCTCGGCCTGGTCCTCCCGGGTTCGCAGGCACTGGTCGGCGGCGTCTGGCTGCTCGCCGGACCGCTCGTCGCCATCGTCGTCCGCAAGCCGGGTGCAGCGCTCTTCGGCGAGATCGTCGCCGCATCCGTCGAGGCCATGCTCGGCACGCAGTGGGGCTGGGGGACACTGCTCTCCGGGCTGGTGCAGGGCATCGGCGCCGAGATCGTCCTCGCGCTGTTCCTCTACCGGGTGTGGAAGCTGCCCGTGGTCATGCTCGCCGGAGCTGCGACCGGTCTCGCGCTCGGCTTGAACGACGCGTTCCGGTACTACGCGGGAGCGACCGCCTCGTTCCAGGTGACGTACGTGATCTGCGCGATCGTCTCCGGCGTGGTGATCTCGGGCATCGGGTCGTGGCTGCTCGTCCGCGCACTCGCCCGGACCGGGGTGCTCTCCTCCTTCGCGGCCGGACGGGAGCACGGGCGCCGGCCACGATCCTCCGCGGCGTGACGACCGACGCGGGATCCGGCGCGTCGTCGGCGGCCCGTCCGGCGCACGTCGTGTTCCAGGGCTGGGGATGGCGGTACCCCGAGCGGCAGACCTGGGCCGTCCGGAACGTCGGGCTCGAAATCCTCCCGGGCGAGCGCGTCGCCGTCGTCGGTCCGTCCGGCGCCGGCAAGTCGACACTGCTCCGCGCTGCGGCCGGTGTCCTCGCCGACGACCCCGACGACGGCGACCACACCGCGGCCTCGGTCGAGGGTGTCGTCCTGATCGACGGTGCCGACCCGCGGACCGTCCGAGGACGCGTCGGCCTCGTCATGCAGGACCCCGAAGCGCACACGGTGATGTCGCGGGTCGGCGACGACGTCGCGTTCGGCTGCGAGAACCTCGGCGTCCCACGCCACGAGATCTGGCCGCGGGTACAGCACGCGCTCGACGTCGTCGGGCTCGACCTCCCGCTCGACCGGTCCACCACGCAGCTCTCCGGCGGCCAACGGCAGCGGCTCGCGCTCGCTGGAGTGCTCGCGATGCGTCCGGGCGCCCTCGTGCTCGACGAACCCAGCGCGAACCTCGACCCCGCGGGCGTCGGCCAGGTGCACGACGCTGTCCGGGCGCTCCTCGACGACACCGGAGCGACGATGCTCGTGGTCGAGCACCGCATCGGCACGTGGCTCGACCTGGTCGACCGACTCGTGTTGCTCGAGCCGGGGGGCGGAGTCGTCGCCGACGGGCCCCCCGACGTCGTGCTCGCTGCCCACGGCGACGCGCTCGAGCGCGGCGGAGTGTGGATCCCGGGGAGCGAGCCCGAGGTCGGTTCGGCTCGGAGTGCACCCCGTGGCAGTGGCACCTCCGGTGGGGCGTCGCGCGGAGTCGCCCTCCGCCGCGCTGCGCGAGCGGGCGGAATGCCAGGGTCGGGCGACGCGGACACCGGGGGATCTCGCCCGCTCGGCGCCGGGGGCGAGTCGGGAGCCCCGCGTCCCGCGCGAGCGGGCGGTATGCCAGGGGACGCCCCCTCCGAGACCGTGGTGTTCCGCCCGCTCGGCGCGGGAGCGGTCGGACAGGAGGCCCACCCCACCACGGACGGGACCGCTCTGCTCCGCGCGCGCGGCCTGGCGACCAGTCGGAGCGCGCGCCGGAGCAGCAGACGACGCAGGCGTGGCGTCGACCAGGCGCTCCACGTCGGTCACGACATCGACCTCGAGGTCCGGAGCGGACGGGTGCTCGCCGTCACCGGGCCGAACGGCGTCGGCAAGAGCACCCTCGGGCTCACTCTCGCGGGGCTCCTCCGCCCCGCTGCCGGAACGCTGGAGGCCACCCCGGTCCTGGTCGGAACAGCGAGCCCGGCTCCGACCGGAACTGCCCCGACCGGGACGGCTCCGCACTCCTGGTCCAGCCGTGAGCTCGCCGCTCGCATCGGCACCGTCTTCCAGGATCCGGAACACCAGTTCATCGCCCGCTCCGTCCGCGAGGAACTCGTCGCCGGCCCGGCCGCGCTCGGGATGCCCGCTGCCGAGATCGACGAGCGGGTCACCGAACTGCTCGACAGGTTCCGGCTCGACCACCTGGGCGACGCGAACCCCTTCACGCTCTCCGGCGGGGAGCAACGGCGGCTCGCGATCGCAGCGGTGATCGCGACACGCCCGCCGGTCCTCGTGCTCGACGAACCGACCTCCGGTCAGGACCGAGCCACCTGGAGTGCCGTGGTCGAGCAGCTCGGAGCCCTCGCCGACGCCGGGACCGCCGTCGTCGTGGTGACACACGACCGGGATCTCGTCCGAGCGCTCGACGCCGACGAGGTGGTCCTCCACGCGGACGGCCTGATCCCGGCAGCGCCCGTCGTCACTTCCACGAGGGAGCCGCGGTGACCGCCCCGTCGACCGCACTGAGCGGTCCGACCGGTGCCGAGCCTCCCGTCCGTCCCGGGCGTGGCGTTGCCTCGGTGCAACCGGTGGCATCGCTGCTCGGGGTGATCGCCCTGGGTGTCGTGCTGGTCCTCAGCCTCGACCTGGTGTCCGCGACGGTCGCGCTGCTGCTCGAACTCGCGCTCCTGCCGTTGCTCCGCATCCCCGTCCGGACCCTCCTCCTGCGGACGTCCCCGGTCCTGGTCGCTGTCCCGTTGACCGGCGTGAGCATCGCCTTGTACGGGCAGCCGTCCGGGCGTGTCTGGTTCGATTTCGCCTTCGCGCACGTCACCGACGGGTCGTTGCAGCTGGCGCTCGCGACGATGTTGCGTGTCCTCGCCGTCGGCGTGCCGGGCATCGTCCTGTTCATCCGGACGGACGTCACGGACCTGGCGGACGGGCTCGCGCAGATCCTCCACCTCCCGGCTCGGTTCGTCCTCGGTGCCCTGGCCGCTGTCCGCATGATGACCCTGCTCGGCGACGACTGGCGGCAGCTCGCGATGGCACGGCGCGCCCGGGGTGTCGCGGACAGCGGCCGCATGCGTCGCGGCTTGTCGATGGCATTCGGGTTGCTCGTGGTCGCGTTGCGTCGAGCGACCACGCTCGCGGTGGCCATGGAGTCCCGCGGGTTCGGTGCGCCCGGCAGACGCACCTGGGCGCGTCCAGTCCGGTTCGCCGGACCCGAGTGGGCGATGGTGGCGGTCCTGGTCGGCATCGGCGCGGCCGCGGTCGTCGCCGCCCTCCTCGCGGGCACCTGGCGTGCCTGACGTCGACGCACCGGCTGCGTCCGGACCGGACGACGACGGGCTGGAGGCCCGGATCGCCTCGACGGGGGCGCTCGCCTCCCGCGCGCGGTCGGCCTTCCGGACTGCACGGAACGCCCCCTCCCGGACGGCACGGAACGACCGTCTCGTCGTCCTCGTCGACGGACGCTCGGGGACCGGCAAGACGACGCTCGGGAACGCTCTCGCGGCGGAACTCGACGCGACCATCGTCCATCTGGATGATGTCTACCCGGGGTGGGACGGCCTCCAGGCTGCTGCCGACAGCGTCGTTCGGGAAGTGCTCGGGCTCCCCTCCGGGTACCGGCGGTGGGACTGGGTGACCTCTGCGCCGGCGGACTGGGTTCCAGTGGACCCCGCCGCGCCGATCGTCATCGAAGGGTGCGGGGCGTTGTCCCGCGCGTCGGCACCGCTGGCGACCTTCCGGGTGTGGTTGACCGCGGAGGAGGGCGAGCGTCGTCGCCGCGCACTCGACCGGGATGGGGAGACGTTCGCGCGGCAGTGGGAGCGGTGGGCCCGACAGGAGGAGGCGTTCATCTCTGCGGAGACGCCGCAGACCCTCGCCGACGAGGTGCTCCGGTCGTAGGGGACGGCGCTACGCCCAGCCGAGTTCGTGCAGTCGTTCGTCGTCGATGCCGTAGAAGTGTCCGATCTCGTGCACGAGCGTGGTGTGCACCTCGTCCTTGAGGTCCTCCAGGGTGTCGCACTCGAGCAGGTGTTGCTTGCGGAACACGACGATCCGGTCCGGGAGCTCCCCGAAGCCGTACTGGCCGCGCTCGGTCTGGGCGACACCGTCGTAGACGCCGAACAGGTCGGAGCCGTCTTCGGGCTCGTCCTCGACCACGAAGACGACGTTGTCGAGCCCGTCGACCATGTCATCGGGCAGGAGGTCGAGCTCGTCGGTCACGAGCTGTTCGAAGGCCTCGGTCGACATCTCCATCACGGGAGGATCGTGGCACAGCCGCCCGGACGTGTCCTGGTGGCGCGGACCGGCACGACCCTTCGCACGACGAAGGCCCCCGTCCTGCGGACGGGGGCCTTCGTGCAATGGGGTGAGTAACGGGGCTTGAACCCGCGACCTCCTGGACCACAACCAGGCGCTCTACCAGCTGAGCTATACCCACCATGAGTCAGTCCGGCGAGCCGGAGCAACCACTCGATTGTAGTACATCCGGACGCCTGCCCGGACCACCGTCGCTACTCGGCGGCCTGCGGGGTCGGCTCCGGCTGCGGTTCGGCGCTGGACTGCGGTTCGGCGCTGGACTGCGGGGCCAGGCGCGACTCCCACTTCGCCACGACCTCGGCCGCGACGGCCTTCACGTCGTCGCTCGCCGGGCCTGGCTCCGGTGTGAAGCCGGCGCGGCGGTAGTACTCGAGTTCACGGATCGACTCGAGGATGTCGGCGAGGGCGCGGTGTCCGCCGTGCTTCTCGGGCGAGTTGAAGTACACGCGCGGGAACCAGCGACGGCAGAGTTCCTTGATGCTCGAGACGTCGACGCTCCGGTAGTGCAGGTGGTTGTCGATCCGCGGCATGTACTTCGCCAGGAACGCGCGGTCCGTGCCGATCGTGTTGCCGGCCAGGGGAGCTGAGCCCTCGGCCGGGACGTGGGCGAGGATGTACTCGAGGACCTGGTACTCGGCGTCCGCGAGGGACACACCGTTCGGGATCTCGTCGATGAGGCCCGAGGTCGTGTGCATCTTCGTGACGAAGTCGTTCATGTTGTCGAGCGCCGACTGGTCCGGCTTGATGACGATGTCGAACCCGGGGTGCACGGGGTTGAGGTCGAAGTCCGTGATGACCACAGCGACCTCCACGAGCTCGTCGACCTCGACGTCGAGGCCCGTCATCTCACAGTCGATCCAGACGAGGCGGTCATTCGCGGCAGACATACCGCGATCCTACTTCCGCGCGCCGACGCCCCGTGGCCCCCTGTGGATCGGAGGTCCGGCAGCCGGCGACGAGTGGACGAACGCACGCACGCGCGGGCCGTCGGGCGGGGGAGCGAGCCCGGGGCGAGCGGGGAGCCGCGAGCCGGGAGGCCGATGAGGGAGCGGGCGAGCGCGAGGGGCGGGCGGGAAGCCGCGAGCCGGGAGGCCGATGCGGGAGCGGGCGAGCGCGAGCGGGCGGAATGCCAGCGTGGTGTCGCCGGAACGACTGGTGTTCTGCCCGCTCGCGGCCGTGGTGTCGCCACGGGACGCCCGCAACCGACTCGTGGGACCGCTGCCGGGCCTCCCGTCCGGGTCGGCGCGGCTGAGCGGGCGGATTCCCCGTCATCTTCTGCTGGAGCCCGTGGTGTTCCGCCCGCTCGCCGGCCAGCAGCTCCCTTGCGCTCGCCACGCGGCGTGCCGCAGGAGGTGCCTCTTACTCGTCACCTGACCGCGAACGGGCGGAATCCCACCGGACCCACGCGCGGCACCCTGGTGTTCCGCCCGCTCGCGGGTGGACGAGCGAGCCTCGCCGGACGGGAGGCCCCGCTCCAGTCCGCAGGTCGCGTCGCGCGCCTCCTGTCCATGGCACGACCGCGAGCGGGCGGGATCCCACGGAGCGGACGCGCCACGGCCTGGCATTCCGCCCGCTCACGCGCCGCGAGCGGAGCGCGCCCGCGCGCCCGCGCGCCCGGGGCGGCAGCCGAGAGCGGAGTCCGCCAGCGCGCCCTGACCGGCGATCGCGACCGGCAGCCGCGCGAGCGCTGGCCACGCGACCGGCAGCCCCGAGAGCAACCCGCCCCGCGTGCAGCCCGCCACCGACACCGATGGCCGGGCCCGCACCGCGGACCCGGCCATCGCCGGCAGCAGGGACTACGCCATCTCGCCGGCCGAGATCGCCTCGGCTTCGACGCGCTCGGGCTCCTCGCCGTCGTCCACGCGCCGCAGCACCTTCGTGGTGAGCACGACGACCAGGAACGCGACTGCGACGGACACCCCGGCGAAGACGTAGGCGGCACTCGGCGAGTACGCGTCGGCGAGCAGCGTCGCGACGGGCGGGGCGATGGCGCCACCGATGAAGCGGACCGCCGAGTACGCGCTCGATGCGACGGAGCGGGGCAGGTCGGTCGCCTCCATGACGCACTCGGTGAGCACGGTGTTGAGGACACCGAGCACGAGACCGCCGATGACGACGCAGACGATCAGCCCGGCCGGCGACTGGACGACGACGGCTGCGGCGAACAGGTCGAGTGCGAGCAGCGGCAGCGCGAGCTTGAGGACGCTGGTGCGCCGCATCCGTGCCGTGAGCATCGGGGCGACCCACACCGAGGTGATGGCGAGTCCGACGCCCCAGCCGAAGAACGTGAACCCGATGCCGAGCGCCCCGAAGCCGAGCGGGAACGGCGTGTAGGCGAGGAGCACGAAGAAGCCGATGTTGTAGAAGAGGGCGGTCGCGGCGAGGGCGGCCAGAGCCGGTCGGCCGAGGGCACGGAACGGCGCGGAGAGCTTCGTCGGGGTGGGCTTCTCGAGCGAGCCGGACTTCAGCAACGCCAGGATCGCGATGAACGCGACGGCCATCAGCGTGGTGACGCCGAAAAACGGTCCGCGCCAGCTGACGGATCCGAGCAGGCCGCCGACGAGGGGTCCGACCGCGATGCCGAGGCCGAGCGCGGCCTCGTACAGGATGATCGCCGAGGCGGTCCCGCCCGACGCTGCGCCGACGATCGTGGCCAGCGCGGTCGAGATGAAGAGCGCGTTGCCGAGGCCCCATCCGGCGCGGAAGCCGATGATCGTCCAGACGTCGTTCGACACGGCGGCGAGGACCGAGAACAGCACGATGAGGGCGAGGCCGATCATCAGGGTCTTCTTCGCGCCGATGCGGCTGGAGACCCAGCTGGTGAAGAACATCGCGATGCCGGTGACGGCGAGGTAGCTGGTGAAGAGCAGCTCGGTCTGCGCGGGCGTGGCGCGGAGCGACTCGGCGATGGCGGGGAGGATCGGGTCGACGAGGCCGATGCCCATGAAGGCGACGACGCAGGCGAACGCGATGGCCCACACCGCGGAGGACTGCTTCAGGATCGAACCGGACTTGCCGGCGGTGCCGGAATGGTCGGCGGGTGCGTGCGCGTTCACGCGGTGGTCTCCGTTCTGGTCCTCGCTGCGATGAGGGCCGATGCTTCGTGCAGGATGTCCCAGTCGTCGTCGGTGAGGTCCTCGAAGAGGGGGCCGACGGTGCTGGTGAGTGCGGCTCGCCACGCGACGAGTCGCTCGCGGCCGGCGTCGGTGATCTCGATGAGCTGGCCGCGCGAGTCGTCGGGGTCGACGGTCCGCGAGACGAGTCCGTCGGCGGTCATACCGGCGACCAGGCGGGTCATGGTCGGCTGGGACACCCGCGACGCCTTGGCGAGTTCGCCGAGTCGCAGGGACTCCTCGGTCTCGAGGATCCCGAGGGTCCGCCAGACCGCGGTGGACGTGGTGTGCCCGGTGGCCTGGAGCGCGGACCGGATGAGCCGGTTGACGGAGACGAGGAGGGTCTCGATGATCTGTTCCCGCGTTCGTTCCATAGCTGAACTATATAGCGCAGCTATGGATTCGGCAAGGAGGCCCGACACGCCTCCGTCCAGCTGCTCCTGTCCGCCGCGCGCTCACGATGCGCTGGACGGCGGTGCCCCCTGTCCTGGTAGAAGGGACCCATGACCGACATCACCATCCACGAGGGCGACGAGTTCACCGCCATCTTCCACGAGGGCCCCTTCGACGGGACCACGGACACCCGCACCGCCACGAGCGACGCGCTGGACGACGAGGTGACGGTGTTCGCGGACGTCGAGGGCCTCCAGACCGCCTTCACCTACAAGGCCACCGGCTCCCGTCAGGTCCTCGACCAGATCTCGGTCGACTACACCTTCGCGCCGGACGAGTCCGACCCGGTCGACGACCTGCAGGACCGCGGCGACCGCTCCGGCGAGTTCGACCGCGAGTAGCAGCCGTGGATGGTGCCCCCGGTCGTCCTGGACGGCCGGGGGCACTGTCGTCCCGATCGGGAGTGCCCGGGGTGCGGCTGACGTTGCACCACACCATGCAGGTCGATCTCTGGACGTCCGCGTTCTGCGCGCCGTGTGCCGCTGCCCGGCGCGTCGTCGGTGACGCCGCGCGACTCGTGCCGGGCCTCGTCGTCACCGAACGGGACGCCGCGAGCGACCCCGAGCGCGTCGAGGAGCTCGGGATCCGATCGACCCCGACCGTCCTGGTCAGGAGGGACGACGGGTCCGAGGTCTTCCGCTCATCGGGCGTCCCGACCCGCGACCAGTTCCTCGTCGCGGTCGCGAAGGCGCTCGACTGACACCGTCGTGACGAGGTCTGGGGCCGTCGTCGTCGCCGGACGCAGCGCCGATCGCAGCGTCCGCCACGACCGCTTCACCGCCCGGATCGGTGTCCCGATCAACGCCGCCGCCCGGCCGCTCACCGACCGGTCGTGGTCGCCGAGTGCGTTCCGCCGCTCCCATGCCCGCCGCAACGCGCCGCCGCGATTCCGCCGAGCTGCGGGTCGGTCGACGAGCAGTCCGGCGTCGCGGAGGCGCATCGACTCCTCGGCGCGGTCCGCCCAGTCGTCGTCCGACACCGCGTGGAAGTAGTTGTCCGTCATCCAGTCCGGGCGGACCGTCCCGAACCGGCCGTGCACCAGATCGTCGGCCGTACCCTCGAGCCCGCTGCCGACGAAGACCTCGTTGATGAGGGAGCGGGACGTGCCGAAGTCCGTCAGCGTCAGCGCCGGCACTCCTCGGGCAGCGGCTTCGAGGACCGCGGTCGAGCTGATCGTCACGAGCGCCACCGCCCGGTCGAGGTGCGCGGACATCGGACCGGCCTCGACCACCAGGTTCGACGGGGCGTCGGCGGGGACCAGGTCGGCGTAGGGGAAGGTCTCGCGGTGCGTCTGATGCTCACCGGCCGCCGCGCGGGTCTTCACCACGACACGCCACTCCGGGTGTGCCCGAGCCGTGTCGACGAGCCAGCCGATGACGCGACGACGGTCGTCCTCCGCGACGGGCACGCTCGGCTGCGCGGCGAACACCACGGAGTCGCGGACCACCCCGGCGCGCGTCGGACCGGCAGCCCGGGCGAACGGCAGCGTCGCGAGGGCGAACGACGGCTCCACGCCGCCGGCGGCCGCCAGGGCCCGGTACTCCCGGACCTCACGGTGACTGTGCAGCACGAACAGGTCGGCGCGCGCCCGGAGGAACACGCCCTTCCACTTCGCCGGGAACGAGATGCCCGGCAGGCCGCTGAGCAGTACCGGCCGCGGTGGGACCGACCCTCGGGGGATCGACCGCAGCACCTGGTCGATGACGACCTCGGCCACCGGACCGATGCACGACACCAGGACCGCGTCCGGTGGGTCGGCCCGGAGGCGCGCCACCACCTCGTCCACGCCCGCCGGCCCGGGAGGAGCCAGGTCGATCGGGCCGAGACGAGCATCGACGCCCCGGAACGCCGCCCGCAGTTGCGCCGGACTCGCCGACCGGGGCGTCGCCACCGTCAGCAGCTCCAGCGACCAGTGCGCCGGCGCCGCCGAGAGCAGGTGTGCGCCCCACTTCGCGAACGAGTCCGTGTCGACCAAGCCGACCACCCGTCGGCGGTGAGGCGGTGTGGTGGAGGGGTGGCGAGCCTCCCGGTCGTCACCGGTCCCGTCGGCGACGTGCGCCGGAACGCTCACGCACCCACCCGACGGAGCTTGGCGAGGGGGGCCTGCTCGCCGGGGAAGATGCGCTTGACGCCGTCGCCCATCGCGGTCTCGATGATGCGGATGTCGCGGACCAGCGTGCGGAGGCCGTGCGGCTCGAGCGACGCCGCGTGGTCCGACCCCCACATCGTGCGGTCGAGCGTGATGTGACGTTCGACGGCCGTCGCACCGAGCGCGACGGCCGCGAGGGAGATCTGGAGGCCCGGCTCGTGTCCCGAGTAGCCGACCGGCACGCCCGCGTAGGCGTACCGGGTGGCGAGGGTCTCGATCATGCGGAGGTTCGCCTCCTCGGCAGGGAGCGGGTACGTCGACGTCGCGTGCATGAGCACCAGGCGCTCGGTGCCGAGCGTCGAGACGGCGCGGTCGATCTGCTCCAACGTCGACATGCCGGTCGAGAGGATCACCGGCTTGCCGGTCGCGGCGACGGCAGCGAGCATCCCGAGGTCCGTGACCGACGCCGAAGCGATCTTGTACGCGACGACGTTGAGGTCCTCGAGGAACGCCACCGAGGGCTCGTCCCACGGCGACGCGAACCAGTCGAGGCCGCGGAGTGTCGCGTGGTCGCCGATCTCGATGTACTGGTCACGGTCGAACTCCACGCGGTAGCGGTAGTCCAGGTAGGTCATGTCGCCCCACGGGGTGCTGCGCGGCATCGACTTCATGTGCTCCGGCGTCGAGATCTCCGGCGTCCGCTTCTGGAACTTCACGGCCTGCATGCCGGCGTCGGCGGCGACGTCGATGAGCTGCTTGGCGATCTCGACGTCGCCGTTGTGGTTCAGGCCGATCTCGCCGATGAGGTACGCGGGGTTGCCCGCGCCGATGGTGGAGAGGCCGATGCGGACGCTCATGGTGCTCCGTTCTCCGCGGCGGAGGTCCGCGCGGCGTGGGGGTCGGTGGGTGCGGGTGCGTGTGCGGGTGCGTCGGTTCTGTCGCGCGAGCGGGCGGGAACGTCGGGTGCGGCTGTGTCGGGGCGTGGCATCTCGCCCGCTCGCGCAGTCGCGGGCGTGATCTCGATCTCGAGCTCGAGCTCGAGCTCGAGCTCGATCTCGGTCTCGACCTCGACCTCGGCACCGGCCGCGGCCGCGGCCCCGGCATCGGAGTCAGCCGCGACTGCGACCTCGAGGAGGGGAGCCAGGGCGGACGCGAGGGCCAGGTCATGCGGCTCGTCGATGTCGATCGCGGTCGAGGCCGGGACGACCACCAACTCGACGCGCCCGACGAAGCGGTGGCGGGCCTCCCGGAAGGCGACGACCCGTACGGCGTAGAACGAGCCGGTCTCGCGGTACTCCGGCGCGCGGTCCTGCCGGCGCGGGCGGGTGGCGGCGTCGTGGTTGACGGCGAGGGCCGAGCCGTCCTCGGTGACGCGCCAGAGGAACGCGTGCGAGGGGGCGGCTGCGAGGACCGAATCGGCGGCGCCGTCGAGGACGCGAGCGACGGCCCGGTCGAGATCGGCGGGGTCGATGAAGGGCGACGTGGCCTGGAGGAAGAGGAGGACCTCCGGCGCGTCGTGCCCGGTCGCGACCGTGTCGAGGGCGTGCAGGAGCGCGGACTCCGACGAGGCCTGGTCTCCCGAGAGATCCGCCGGCCGCCGCACCACCCGCGCTCCGGCTGCGACTGCCTCGGCGGCGATCGCATCACCGTCGGTGCTCACGACGACCTCGTCCACCGAGGCGGCGGCGAGTGCCGCCCGGACGGCGCGGGCGACGAGGGTGCGGCCGGCGACCTGGCGGAGGTTCTTGCCCGGGATGCCCTTCGAGCCCGCTCTCGCCGGGATCACCGCGAGGACGCGGGGCGTGGAGCTCATGAGGGGAAACGTAGGGAGCAGCGGTGACGCCGAGCGGAACGGCAGGGAGACGGCCGGCGAACCGTTCCGGAAGGGGGCGCGCGGGTTGGCGGGGCGGCGCTGCGAGCGGCGTTGGTGCGCGGGCAGGCGTCCCGGGTCTGTCTCTTATACACATCTCCG
>NZ_QKSF01000024.1:0-24019 GCF_003234045.1 Curtobacterium sp. MCPF17_047
TCGAGCACGAGGTCAATAAAATTGGCATTGACAATGTGCACGCTGTTGAGTTCTCAAGGACCAGACGCACTCCCCACACAACACCAACACGATGTCACGCCAGAGAGGCTGTCGTTCTCGAACCCACCGGATGACCGACACGAAGTCGACACCTGATCGATGGGGGTGGTTGCTGGAGGCGGACCCCGTCCGGACTGCATCTCCCAGGTTCGCACCCGGTGACCGTCTCGGCCGTTCCGTTCCGCCTCAGCGGCAACGAGTGATTACTCTACACACGGTCCGAGGGCCTGCCAACCAGGTCCGATCCCGGGCGTGTCGTGCCGTCGGACGATGCCGCGTACCGACGTCACCAGGCCTGCCCCGAGACGGACGGAAGCCCGACACCATGACGGTGTCGGGCCTCCAGATCGGTGCGGGGCACTCAGTGCCGGGCGATGACCGGGTTGCGGAGCGAACCGATGCCGGAGATCGTGACCTCCACCACCTCGCCGTCCCGGATCTGCCCGACGCCGGCGGGGGTCCCGGTGAGGATGACGTCGCCGGGCAGCAACGTCCAGATCGACGAGATGAACTCGATGAGCGTCGGGATGTCGTGGATCATCTCGTTCGTCGAGGCTGCCTGGCGGAGGTCGCCGTCGACGCGCGTCTCGAGCCGGATGTCGGACGGGTCGATCTCCGTTTCGATGACCGGGCCGAGCGGGCAGAACGTGTCGAACCCCTTCGCTCGCGCCCACTGACCGTCGCGGGCCTGCAGGTCGCGCGCGGTCACGTCGTTCGCGATCGTGTACCCGAGGATCACGCTCGCGAAGTCCTCCTTCGCCACGTTCTTGGCGAGGGAGCCGATCACGATGGCCAGTTCGCCCTCGTGGTCGACGCGGCCGATGTCGGCGGGCAGACGGATCGGGTCCTCGGGGCCGATCACCGAGGTGTTCGGCTTGAGGAACACGACCGGGTCGTCCGCGGTGTGCTCCTCCATCTCCGAGACGTGCTCGGCGTAGTTGAGGCCGACCCCGATCACCTTCGACCGCGGGATGACGGGGGCGAGCAGCTTCGCGTCCTTCAGGGACACCCGCTCCCCCGTCGTCTCGAAGCCCTGGTACATCGGGTCGCCGGCGAGCACCACCAGTGCGCGCTCGTCGAGGATGCCGTAGCGGGGGTCCTCCCCCTCGGTGCTGAACCGTGCGATCTTCACGGGTCGACCCTACTCAGCGCTCGGCGTCGGGTCCGTGAGCCGGACCATCCAGCCGTGCGGGTCGGGGCGGCGGCCGTACTGGATGTCGGTGAGTTCCTCACGCAGGGACATCGTCAGTTCGCCGGCGCCCGACGTCGGCGAACCGATCGTGAACCCCTCGCCTCGCAGCTCCGCGATCGGTGTGACGACGGCCGCGGTCCCACAGGCGAAGGCCTCGGTGATGGTGCCGTCGGCGACACCGTCCCGCCACTCCGCGAGGGACACCGCACGACGTTCCACGCTGAGGCCGCGGTCGAGTGCGAGCTGCAGGATCGAGTCCCGGGTGATGCCCTCGAGGATCGAGTCCGAGTCCGGCGTGACGAGCGTGCCGTCGGAGCGCACCAGGACGACGTTCATGCCGCCGAGCTCCTCCAGGTACTCGCCCTTCTCGGAGTCCAGGAACATCACCTGCTGGCAACCGTGCTCGTACGCCTCCTGCTGCGGCAGCAACGACGCCGCGTAGTTGCCACCGGTCTTCGCGGCTCCGGTGCCGCCCCGGGCGGCGCGGGCGTACTGCGTCGAGAGCCAGATGGACACCGGCTTCGGGCCGGACGTGAAGTACGGGCCCGCCGGGCTGGCGATGCAGTGGTACTGCACCTCGTTCGCAGCACGGACACCGAGGAACGACTCGGTCGCGATCATGAAGGGGCGGAGGTACAGGCTCGTCTCCGGAGCGGACGGCACCCAGTCCTGGTCCGTCGCGACGAGCCGGCGGATGGACTCCACGAACACCGATTCGGGCAGCTCCGGCAGCGCGAGCCGACGGGCGGAGCGGGCGAACCGACGGGCGTTGGCGTCGGGACGGAACGCCCAGATGGAGCCGTCGGCGTGCCGGTAGGCCTTCATGCCCTCGAAGATCTCCTGCGCGTAGTGCAGGACACTCGCACTCGGATCGAGGGAGAGCGGACCGTACGCGTGGACCGAGGCGTCGTGCCAGCCGTCGTCGATCGTCCACTCCACCGAGGCCATGTGGTCCGTGAAGTGCTTGCCGAACCCGGGGTCGGCGAGGATCTCCTCGCGCTCGGCGGCGGCACGGCGCTCCGGGGACGGGGTCGTCGAGAAGTCGAGGGCGAAGTCGGTGTCGGTGGTCTCGGTGGTGCTGTCGCTCATGCGGGTGGCTCCTGTCAGGCCGTGGTGGTGCGTGCGGCTGCCGCGGCTCCGGCGATGGCGTCGCCGATCTGGGCCGTGGACCGTCGGGTGGTGCCCCGGCTGGCGAGGTCGGCCTCCACCGCGCGGGTCACCGCGGCCGCCAGGTCCGTCCGGCCGACGTGGTCGAGCAGCAGGGCGACCGAGAGGACCGCGGCGGTGGGGTCGGCCACCTGCTGGCCCGCGATGTCCGGCGCGGACCCGTGGACCGGCTCGAACATGCTGGGGAAGGTGCCGTCGGGGTTGAGGTTGCCGGACGCCGCGAGGCCGATGCCACCGCTGATGGCGCCGGCGAGGTCGGTGATGATGTCGCCGAAGAGGTTGTCGGTGACGATGACGTCGAACCGGGAGGGCTCGCGCACCATGTGGATGGTGACCGCGTCCACGTGCTGGTAGTCGACCGTCACCTCCGGGTACTCGACACCGACCGCGGCGACGGTCCGCTGCCAGAGCGAGCCGGCGTGCACCAGGACGTTGCTCTTGTGCACCAACGTCAGGTGCTTCCGCGGGCGCCGCATCGCGAGGTCGAAGGCGTACCGCACGACCCGTTCGACACCGTGCGCGGTGTTGAGCGAGACCTCGGTGGCGATCTCGTGCGGGGTGTCGACCCGGATGGCGCCGCCGTTGCCGACGTAGGGGCCTTCGGTGCCTTCACGGACGACGACGAAGTCCACCTCGCCCGGGTCGGCGAGCGGCGAACCGACCGCCGCGTGCACCTTGGTCGGACGCAGGTTGACGTAGTGGTCGAACGCGAACCGCAGCTTCAGCAGCAGGCCGCGCTCGATGATGCCCCCGGCCAGACGCGGGTCACGAGGGTCGCCGCCGACGGCGCCGAGCAGGATCGCGTCGTGTCCCGCCAGAGCCGTCAGGTCGTCGTCGGTGAGGATGTCCCCGGTCGCCAGGAAGCGCTCGGCTCCCAGCGAGAACGGGGTCTCCTGCACGTTGAGGTCACCGTCGGTCACGGCGTGCAGGACCTTCAGTGCTTCGTCCACGACCTCCGGGCCGATGCCGTCGCCACGGATGACGGCCAGCCTGAGCGTCTGCGACATGTGGGTCTCCTAGAGCGTGATGTCGATCTCACGCAGCGAGGCCGCGTCGATCGTGGAACGGACGTGCTCGAGGACGTCGTCCGGCACCGGCGAGTCGACGGTCAGCACGCTGAGCGCCTCACCGCCGGCGGACTGACGGGCGATCTGCATCGCGGCGATGTTGATCCCCGCCTCGCCGAACTCCTTGCCGTAGACCGCGACGATGCCCGGACGGTCCGTGTAGGCCATCACGACGTGGTGCTTGTCGAGGGCGACCTCGACGTCGTACCCGTTGATCTCGACGAGCTTCTCGACCTGCTTCGGGCCGGTGAGGGTGCCCGAGACGCTGATCGCCGGGCCGTCCGACTGCGCACCGCGGATCGTGAGGAGGTTGCGGTACTCGGGGCTGTCCGCGTCGGTGATGAGCCGGACGGTGACACCGCGCTGCTCGGCGATGAGCGGCGCGTTGACGTAGGACACCTGGTCGCTGACGACGTCGGTGAACACGCCCTTCAGCGCCGCGAGCTTCAGCACGCTGACGTCGTACGCGGCGAGCTCGCCGTGCACCTCGACGTCGATGCTCGTCACGGGCGAGGTCGCCATCGCCGTGAAGACCTGGCCGAGCTTCTCGACCAGCGGGATGCCCGGGCGGACGTACGGGTCGATGACACCACCGGCGACGTTGACCGCGTCCGGGACGAGCTCGCCACCGAGAGCGAGGCGGACCGACTTGGCGACGGCGACACCCGCCTTCTCCTGCGCTTCGTCGGTGGAGGCACCGAGGTGCGGGGTCACGACGACGTTCGGCAGGGACACGAGCGGCGAGTCCTTCGGCGGCTCGGACACGAACACGTCGAGACCGGCGCCGGCGATGGTGTTCGACGTCAGCGCCCGGTGCAGCGCGTCCTCGTCGATGAGCCCGCCGCGGGCGACGTTCACGACGAAGGCGGTCGGCTTCATCAGCGCGAACTGCTCGTCGGAGATCATGCCCACCGTCTCGGGCGTCTTCGGCATGTGGATCGTGGTGAAGTCCGCGCGCCGGAGCAGGTCCTCGAGCGAGACGAGTTCGACGCCGAGCTGCTGGGCGCGGGCCGAGGTCACGTAGGGGTCGTACGCGATGACCGAGACGCCGAACGCCTGCAGGCGCTGGGTGATCAGGGCACCGATGCGGCCGAGGCCGATGATGCCGACCGTCTTCTCGTAGAGCTCGACACCGGTGTACGACGACCGCTTCCAGGCACCGGCAGCCAGCGACGCGTGCGCTGCCGGGATGTGGCGGGCGAGCGACAGGATGTGCCCGACCGTCAACTCGGCCGCGGAGATGATGTTGGACGTCGGCGCGTTGACGACCATCACGCCGGCGGTCGTCGCCGCTTTGATGTCGACGTTGTCGAGGCCGACGCCGGCACGGGCGACGACCTTGAGCTCCGGGGCCGCGGCGATCGCCTCGGCGTCGACCTTGGTCGCGGAGCGCACCAGGATCGCGTGCGCGTCGGACAGCGCCGCGAGCAGCGCCGGACGGTCGGTGCCGTCCACGTTCCTGATCTCGAAGTCGGGCCCGAGGGCGTCGACGGTGGCGGGCGAGAGTTCTTCGGCGATCAGTACGACCGGCTTCGACACGACTGCGGTTCCTCACACGAGACGGGTGGTGTACCACCACCCTACCGACGGCCGGACCCGGTTACGACGCCGGGAGCGGGTCAGAGCTCGACGAGGCTCGGCACGTAGAGCTGCAGCGTGAGCCACAGCGCGCCCGCGGCGGCGAAGGCGACGACGAGCACCGCGACGGTCACGACCGCCGTCGACCGTCGGGTGACCCACACGCCGACCGCGTACGCGAGCGGCGGGATGAGGACGTCGAGGACCAGCCACACCCACGGCACGGATCGCTGCAGGGACGCTCCACCGGCGGACCCGACGAACTCGTTGAACTTCTGCAGCTTGTCGGTGATCACCACGAAGTTGCCGACGCTCTGCGCGGTCATGTAGGCGAACAGCGCCGCGAAGCACACCCAGACGACGATCCGTCCGACCAGTTCCCCTGCGGTGCGGGACCCGCCAGCGGGGCGCTCGACGGCGCTCACCCGAAGCTCCGCGTCATCAGGAACGGCCACGGGAACAGCACGACGGCGCCGAGCAGCATCCAGAGCAACCGCGTGCGCGTGCTGCGGGTGCGGGCGACCCAGATCACCACGGCGAACCAGAGCGCCGGCGCGACGATCGCCAGGAAACGGAGCAGGGTGACGAAGCCGGACAGCACCGCGTCGGTCGTCGACAGGTAACTGGTCGAGGCCGTGAGCAGCCAGGCGACGGTGTAGAGCAGGTACAGCCCGCCGAAGACACCGAACCCGATGAGCGCCCCGGACGTCTCGGGCGCGTCGGGATCACGGGAGTCCCGTTCCTTGACGGCGATCGGGTTGCGCGCGGCGTCGACGTGTGTCGCGTCCTCGGCGTCGCCCCACGACAGGGCGGCGTCGTCGTCGGGTTCGCGCGCCTCGGTCATGCCGTCGATCCTACGAGGGTCGCCGCTCATGCCTGCGCGGGCTGGGTCTCGAGGACACCGGCGACCACGTCGCGGACCGCCGGGAACAGCGGATGGCCCTCCATGAGTCCGGTCAGGATCTCGGTCAGGGCGTGCGCGGTGGCACCGGAGCGGAGCAGGGCGTGCAGCTCGATCGACTCGGGGTCGTCCTGGTCGTCGAACTCCAGCGCGACGCGGACCGCACCGATGAGGTGGTCGACGGGCAGGCCGCGCTCGGCGAGCTGCGCGGCCGGGCCGATGAAGCGTTCACGACGACCGAGCTTGCGGAGCGGGTTGCGACCGACGCGACGGGTGGTGTCGGGCAGGAGCGGGTTCGCGATGCGGGTCAGGTTCGCCGCGACGTAGCGGGCGTGGTCCGCCGGGTCGAAGCCGTGCTTCGCGACGAGCAGCGCCGTCGTCTCCGCGAGCACCCCGTCGACCTCAGCCCGCACGTCGGGGTCCTGGAGAGCCTCCCGGATGAGCCCGATGCCGCGGACCCAGCCGTGGTAGGCGGCGGCGCCGTGCGCCGTGTTGACGGTGTAGAGCTTCCGCTCGACGAACGGCTGCAGGTCGTCGACCCAGGTCACACCGTCGATGACGGGAGGCTCGGAGCCGGTCCCGGCGAACGGCGTGCGTTCGATGACCCACTCGTAGAACGGTTCGAGGACGACGTCGAGGCCGCCGGACTGTCCGAGCACCCCGGACTGGTCGGGGACGATGCGGTCGATCGCGCAGTTGGCGAAGACGGCGGCGACGTCGCGGTCCTCGAGGATCGGCGCGCGTCGGATGCTGGCGTGCAGCGAGTCGGTGGCGTTGAAGGCGTTCTCGCAGGCCACGATCGTGACGTCGCCGCGGTCGATCGGGCGTGCGGCCAGCCCCTCGGCGATGAGCGGCGCCACGAGGGGCAGGGTGCGCGCTCCGACGGCCGTCGTGACGACGTCGGCGTCGGCGATCGCCTGCACGACGCGGTCACGGTCGGTCTTGCTGTTCAGCGCCCGGAACCCGTGGACCAGGTGCTCGACGGGCATCTCGCCGACCTCGTGCACCACGAACCGGCCGGCTTCGTTGAGGGCGGAGACCACGCGTTGGTCGACGTCGACGAAGGTGAGGTCGTAGCCGCTCGCCACGAGGAACTGGCCCACGAACCCGCGCCCGATCTTGCCGGCGCCGATGTGGACCGCTCGTCTCGTCACCGCCATCGAACGATCATCCCATGCTCGACGGACCGTGCCTGCCACGGTGTGGAGGGGACGGCGACGGCGCGCGTCACGGCGCTGCGCTGACGTCCTCGGGAGACGTCGGGGTACTGGAGGAGCTGCTGCATGGTGTCCGGGTCACATCGAGAGGCGGCGGTGCAGTGCACCGCCGCCTCGCGGGTCGAGCTTGTCTCAGGCAGACTACCGCGCGGCCGAACCGTCGACGTAGTCCGAGTCGGCCTGCTTCCACGCGAAGAGCTTGCGGAGCTCGCGGCCGGTCGCCTCGACCGGGTGGCCCTCGCCCTTCTCGCGGAGGGCCGTGAACTCCGGCGCACCGGCGTCCTGGTCCTCGATGAAGCGCTTCGCGAAGGTGCCGTCCTGGATGTCGGCGAGCACCGCCTTCATGTTCTCCTTGACCTCGGGCGAGATCACGCGCGGGCCGGAGACGTAGTCACCGAACTCGGCGGTGTCGGAGATTGACCAGCGCTGCTTGGTGAGGCCGCCCTCCCAGATCAGGTCGACGATCAGCTTGAGCTCGTGCAGGACCTCGAAGTAGGCGATCTGCGGCTGGTACCCGGCCTCGACCAGGGTCTCGAAGCCGTACTGGATCAGCTGCGAGGTGCCACCGCAGAGGACGGCCTGCTCGCCGAACAGGTCGGTCTCGGTCTCCTCGGTGAAGGTCGTCTTGATGCCGCCGGAGCGCAGGCCGCCGATGGCCTTCGAGTAGGACCAGGCGAGGTCCCAGGCACTGCCCGAGGCGTCGACCTCGACCGCGACGATCACGGGGACGCCGCGGCCGGCCTCGTACTCACGACGGACCGTGTGGCCCGGGCCCTTCGGTGCGACGAGCGAGACGTCGACGCCCTCGGGGGCCTCGATGTAGCCGTAGCGGATGTTGAAGCCGTGGCCGAAGACGAGGGTCGCGCCCTGCTTGAGGTTCGGGGCGATGTCGTCCTTGTAGACGATGCGCTGGACCTGGTCCGGCGCGAGGATGACGACGACGTCGGCCCAGGCGGTGGCGTCGGCGGGCGTGTGGACCTCGAAGCCGGCCTCTTCGGCCTTCTGGAGGCTCTTCGAGCCCTCCTTGAGGCCGATCTTGACCTCGACGCCGGAGTCGCGGAGGTTGAGGGCGTGGGCGTGGCCCTGCGAGCCGTAGCCGATGACGGCGACCTTCTTGCCCTGGATGAGGCTCAGGTCGGCGTCGGCGTCGTACACGATGTCAGTCACGGTGCGTGGTCTCCTTGGTTGGGGTGTCTGGGGCGACCGGTGCTCAGCGCACCCGGTCGGTGATGCTCTTCGGTCCGCGGCCCATGCCGAGGAGTCCGGCGCGGGCCAGCTCCTTGATGCCGTAGGGCTCGAGGACGCGCAGGATCGCCTGGATCTTGCCGGGGTCACCGGTCACCTCGACGACGAGCGAATCGGTGGCGACGTCGACGACCTGCGCCCGGAAGAGCGTCACGGCGTCGAGCACCGCGGACCGGGTCTGGTTGTCGACCCGCACCTTGACGAGCATGTGTTCGCGCTGCACCGACTGGGGGAAGTCGAGCTCCACGATCTTGATGACGTTCACGAGCTTGTTGAGCTGCTTCGTCACCTGCTCGAGCGGGAGGTCCTCGACGTCCACCACGACGGTGATGCGGCTGAGGCCGTCCACCTCGGTGTTGCCGACGGCGAGGGACTCGATGTTGAAACCGCGCCGGGCGAACAGGCCGGCGACGCGGGTCAGCAGACCCGGCTTGTCCTCCACGAGGAGGGACAGGACGTGGCTCATGCGGGCTCCCCCGTCATGTCGGCGTCCTCGTCGTCCCACGTCGGGGCGAGGTCGCGGGCGTACTGGATGGACGAGTTGCCGATCCCCTGCGGGACCATCGGCCAGACCATCGAGTCGCGGCTGACCACGAAGTCGATGACCACCGGGCGGTCGTTGGTGTCGAGCGCGAGCTGGATGGCCGCGTCGACGTCCTCGGCCTTCTCGACCCGGATGCCGAGCGCCCCGTACGCGTCCGCGAGCTTCACGAAGTCCGGGACCCGACGGGTGCCGTGGCCGGTCTGCAGGTCGGTGAACGAGTGGCGCCCGTCGTAGAACAGGGTCTGCCACTGCCGCACCATGCCGAGCGAGGAGTTGTTGATGATCGCGACCTTGATCGGGATGTCGTTGATGACGCAGGTCGCGAGTTCCTGGTTCGTCATCTGGAAGCAGCCGTCGCCGTCGATCGCCCACACCACCCGGTCGGGCTGGGCGACCTTGGCACCCATCGCCGCCGGGACCGAGTAGCCCATCGTGCCCGCGCCGCCGGAGTTCAGCCACGCGTTCGGGCGCTCGTACTGGATGAACTGCGCGGACCACATCTGGTGCTGACCGACACCGGAGGCGAAGACGCCCTCGGGCCCGGTCATCTCACCGATGCGCTTGATGATCGCCTGCGGGGCGAGCAGTCCGTCGGTCGGTTCGGTGTAGCCGAGCGGGAAGTCCTCGAGCAGCTGGTTGAGGTGTGCCCACCAGTCCGCGGTGGAGGCCCGCTGGTCGACCGGCACGTCGGCCCACGCCGCCACGAGGTCGACGAGGACCTCTTTCGCGTCACCGACGATCGGGACGTCGGCGTACCGGATCTTCGAGATCTCGGCCGGGTCGATGTCGACGTGCACGACCTTGGCGTGCGGGGCGAAGTCGTCGACCTTGCCCGTGACACGGTCGTCGAAGCGGGCGCCGAGCGCGATGATCAGGTCGCTCTCCTGCAGCCCGAGCACCGCCGGCACCGTGCCGTGCATGCCCGGCATGCCGAGGTGCTGCGCGTGCGAGTCGGGGAAGGCACCACGGGCCATCAGCGTCGTCACGACCGGTGCGCCCGTCGCCTCGGCGAACGCCAGGAGCTCCGCGGACGCGCCGGACCGGATCACCCCACCGCCGACGTAGAGCACGGGGCGGTTCGACTCGGCGAGCAGCTGGGCCGCCGCGGTGATCTGCTTGCCGTGCGCCTTCGTCACCGGGCGGTACCCGGGCAGGTCGAGCTTCGGCGGCCAGATGTACGGCGCCGACTTCTGCTGGGCGTCCTTGGTGATGTCGACGAGCACCGGGCCGGGTCGGCCCGTCGTCGCGATCAAGTGCGCCGCCGCGAGCGTCGCGGGGACGTCCTCGGGCTTGGTGACCAGGAACGAGTGCTTCGTGATCGGCATCGTGATGCCGACGATGTCGGCCTCCTGGAAGGCGTCGGTGCCCATCAGCGTCGAGAACACCTGGCCGGTGATGGCGATGAACGGCACCGAGTCCATGTAGGCGTCGGCGATCGCGGTGACGAGGTTCGTCGCGCCGGGGCCGGAGGTGGCGATGGCGACGCCGACCTTGCCGGACGAGGACGCGTAGCCCTCGGCGGCGTGACCGGCGCCCTGCTCGTGCCGGACCAGGATGTGACGGATGGTCGTCGACGCCATGAGCTCGTCGTAGAACGGGATGATCGCGCCGCCGGGGAGGCCGAAGACGTCGGTGATCCCGAGGTGCTCGAGCGTCCGCAGGACGGCTCCCGAGCCGGTCAGGACCTCCGGCGAACGACGTGCTCCGGCAGCGGACAGCGGTGTGGCTTCCGTGGGCATGAACGGTTCCTTGCCTGGAGGGATGGCGATCAGCGGGGTGTCGACGTCAGCCCGTGACCGCGCCGGTGGCAGCGGACTGGACGAGCTTGGCGTACTTCGCGAGGACTCCGCGGGTGTAGCGCGGGGGCAACGGAGCCCAGCCGTCACGGCGGGCTTCCAACTCGTCCGGGTCGACCAGTAGGTCGAGCGAGCGAGCGGGGATGTCGACACGGATGCGGTCGCCATCGCGCACGAACGCCACTGGACCTGCGTCCACGGCTTCCGGTGCGATGTGGCCGATGCAGAGGCCGGTTGTGCCGCCTGAGAATCGACCGTCCGTCAAGAGTAGTACATCCTTGCCGAGCCCCGCGCCCTTGATGGCCGCGGTGATCGCGAGCATCTCGCGCATGCCCGGTCCGCCCTTCGGGCCCTCGTAGCGGATGACCACCACGTCGCCCTTCTGGATCGTCCCCTCGGTGAGGGCGTCCATGGCGGCGCGCTCGCGGTCGAACACCCGCGCCGGTCCCTCGAACACGTCGGCGTCGAACCCGGCGGTCTTCACGACGGCGCCCTCCGGCGCGAACGAGCCCTGCAGGATCGTCAGGCCGCCGGTGGCGTGGATGGGGTTGTCGATCTTCCGGAAGACCTCACCGTCGAGCTCCGGCGGGTCGATCTCGGCGAGGTTCTCGGCGACGGTCTTGCCGGTCACCGTCATGCAGTCACCGTGCAGCAGGCCCGCGTCGAGCAGCGCCTTCATGATCACGGGGATGCCGCCGTTCCGGTCGACGTCCACCATGACGTACTTGCCGAACGGCTTCATGTCGGCCAGGTGCGGCACCGCGGCACCGATCCGGTTGAAGTCGTCGAGGGTCAGCTCGACCTCGGCCTCGTGCGCGATCGCGAGCAGGTGCAGCACCGCGTTCGTCGACCCGCCGAGGGCCATGAGCACGGTGATGGCGTTCTCGAAGGCCTCGCGCGTCAGGATGTCGCGGGCGGTGATGCCCTTGCGGAGCAGGTTGACGACGGCCTCACCAGAGCGGTGCGCGTAGTAGTCGCGGCGGCGGTCGGCGCTCGGCGGCGCAGCGGAGCCCGGCAGCGACATGCCGAGCGCCTCGGCCAGGCTCGCCATCGTGTTCGCGGTGTACATGCCGCCGCAGGCGCCCTCGCCCGGGACGATCGCACACTCGATCTTCTTGAGCTCTTCCTCGCTCATGGTGCCGGCCTTGCACGCGCCGACGCCTTCGAAGGAGTCGATGATCGTGACTTCCTTCATCGTGCCGTCGGCCTGCTTGACGTAGCCCGGCATGACCGAGCCCGCGTAGAGGAACACGCTCGACAGGTCCAGGCGCGCGGCGGCCATCAGCATGCCGGGTAGCGACTTGTCGCAGCCGGCGAGCAGCACGGTGCCGTCGAGGCGCTCGGCGCTCACGACGGTCTCGACGCTGTCCGCGATGACCTCACGCGAGACCAGCGAGAAGTGCATGCCCTCGTGGCCCATCGAGATGCCGTCGGACACCGAGATGGTGCCGAACTGCAGCGGGTACCCGCCGCCGCCGTGGACGCCTTCCTTGGCGCCCTGTGCGAGCCGGTCGAGGGACAGGTTGCAGGGGGTGATCTCGTTCCACGACGAGGCGATGCCGATCTGCGGCTTCTCCCAGTCCTCGTCGCCCATCCCGACGGCCCGCAGCATGCCACGCGAAGTGGTTGCTTCGATCCCGTCGGTGACGACCCGGCTGCGCGGCTTCACGTCGATGTCAGGCATGTCCAGAGTCTAGGACCGTTTGGGATACCAATGGCGCAACACCATGCGTGCGCATGGTGTTGCGCCTGGCCGGGAGGCTCGTGGTGCGTGCGCTCCCGGCCCCGGTTCAGCGCGTGGCCCGGACGCGGGCCAGCTGCTTGAGGACGTCGGTCAGCGCAGCAGGGTCGGCGACGCGGTGTCCGGCGAGCGTGTCGCCCTCCCCCACCTTCACGCCGACGTCCCCGTCGTGGAGCGCGCGGAAGCCGTCCTCGTCGGTCACGTCGTCGCCGGCGAAGAAGACCGCGTCCGCGCCACGGAGTCGGCGCAGGCGCTCGATCGCGTCGCCCTTCGTGACGCGCCGGACCGCGAACTCGACGATGTCCTTGCCACCCCGCTCGAGGACGTCGGGGTCCGCGTCGTGGGCCGCGCGGCTGGCGTCCGCGTTCGCCGCAGCGGCCTCGTCCGTGCTCACCCGTCGGGTGTGCACGCCGTGACCGGCCGGCTTGTGCTCGATGACGACGCCCGGGTGCCGTGCACCGACCTCGTCGAGCGCCGCACCGATGCGGGCCACCCGGGCGGACTCGTCCGCGGTGAGGGCGTCCTCGTCGTGGCCGTCGACCCGCCACTCCACGCCGTGCGAGCCGACGAGCGCCATGCCGCCCGGGGCGTGCGTCACCGCCGCGAGACTGCCGAGCGGCCGTCCGGAGACGAGCACGACCTCGGTGTCCCGTGCCCGCTGCAGGGTGAGCACGGCGGCCCAGCTGCCGGGCAGGGCACCGACGTCGGCCGGGTCGTCGGCGAACGGTGCGAGCGTGCCGTCGAAGTCGAGTGCCACGAGCAGTCGCGGCGCAGCCGCGAGCGTCTCGAGGGCCTGCTCGAGACCGCCGGCCGTGGTCTGGTCAGTGCTCGAGGGCTGTTCAGGCATCACGGTCCTCCCGGGTGTCCTCGGCGGCGCGGGCCTTCTGCGCGTCCTGGTCGAAGATCGACGTCCCGTCGGTCTGGGCCTCGCGGTGCGGCTCGCCCTGCTCGATCGACTCCGGGTCGATCTGAGCGCCCTTCGGAGCGTGTCGGTCGAGCGCCTCCAGGAACGAGCGCGACCACCGGGCCACGTCGTTGTCCTTCACGCGCTTGCGGAGGGCACGCATCCGGGTCGAGCGCTCACGGCGGGGCATCTCGATCGCTCGCTGGATCGAGTCCTTCAGCGCCCCGATGTCGTGCGGGTTGACGATCACGGCCTGCTTGAGCTCGTCGGCGGCACCGGCGAACTCGGACAGGATCAGGACGCCGTCGTTGTCGTGGCGGGACGCGACGTACTCCTTCGCGACCAGGTTCATGCCGTCGCGCAGGGCCGTCACGAGCATGATGTCGGCGGCCAGGTAGAGCGCCACCATCTCCTCGCGCGGGTAGCCGTGGTGCAGGTACGAGATCGGCTGGTGGCCGATGACGCCGAGGTCGCCGTTGATCCGACCGACGCTCAGCTCGATCTCGTCGCGGAGCATCCGGTAGGTGTCGACGCGCTCGCGGCTGGGGCTCGCGACCTGGATGAGCGCGGCGTCCTCGACGGCGAGGCGCCCGTCCTCGACCAGTTCGCCGAACGCCTTGATGCGGTGTCGGATGCCCTTGGTGTAGTCGAGTCTGTCCACGCCGAGCAGGACGGTCTTCGGGTTGCCGAGACCGTCGCGGATCTCCTCGGCGCGCTGCTGCACCTCCGGTCGCCGGGCGATCTCCTCGAAGCTCTCGGCGTCGATCGAGATCGGGAAGTGCCGGGCCTCGACGTGCCGGACGGTGATGCCCTTGCGGCTGCGTGGCGCCTTCGGGTCGTCGACGGGGACGTCCACCGTCGACCCCTTCGTCGTGTAGCCCTTGATGTGCCGGACCGCTCGGAGGAAATCGCTGGCGTCGTCCTGCCGCTGGAACCCGATCACGTCGGCGCCGAGCAGGCCGTCCAGGATCTGTGCTCGCCACGGCAGCTGCGCGTAGATGCCGACCGGCGGGAACGGGATGTGGTTGAAGAAGCCGATGGTCAGGTCCGGGCGGAGTGCACGGAGCAGCGCCGGCACGAGCTGCAGCTGGTAGTCCTGCACCCAGACGATGCCGTCCTGCTCGGTGATCTCGGCGATCTGCTCCGCGAAGCGCTGGTTCACGCGCTTGTACGCGTTCCACCAGTCGCGGTGGTAGCTCGGGTGCTCGATGACGTCGTGGTAGAGCGGCCAGAGCGTGTCGTTGCTGAAGCCCTCGTAGTACTCCTGCACGTCGTCGGCGCTGAGCGGCACCGGCACGATGTGGATGCCCTCGTTGTCGAACGGCTCGACCGTGACGTCCGGCTGCCCGACCCATCCGACCCAGGCACCGTCGTTGGCGCGCATCACCGGCTCGAGCGCGGTGACGAGGCCGCCCGGCGAGTGCCGCCACCCCTCGGTGCCGTCGTCCTCGACGACGCGGTCCACGGGGAGGCGGTTGGAGGCGACGACGAAGGCGTAGCGCGTGGTGTCGGTGCGGTCTGCGGGCATGGGTGGCGGGTGCTCCGTTCCTGCCCGGCGGCCTGCCGGGGCGTCGGCACCGAAACTACCAGCGCACGGGTGGCCCGGCTGAGGGGACGTTCACCCGCGCTCGGCCGGGAGGCCCGGTGGTGCGTCCGCCGCGCAGCGCGGCGACACTAGGCTCAGCGCCATGGTGAGCACGCGTTGCTGGCAGGACGGTTCGTCGGCGGAGCGGGACTTCCCGGTCGAGCAGGTCTCGGACCTCGTCGCGCGCGACGGCGCCTTCGTCTGGGTGGACTTCACGGACCCGCAGGCGTCGGACCTCGAACAGGTGCAGGAGGAACTCGGCATCCACGCCCTCGCGGTGGAGGACGCCGTGGAGAGCGGGCAGCGCCCGAAGCTCGACCGGTACCGGGACGGCCTGTTCCTGGTGGTCTACGACGCACATGCTCCGGGGAAGGACGGCGAGCTCGTCACCCACGAGGTGAAGGCGTTCGTCACGCACCACGCCCTCGTCACCATCCACGGCCCCGACTTCGACACCGCCGCGGTACAGCGCCGGTGGGACGCGAACAGCGACCTCGCCGACCACGGCGTCCCGTGGCTGCTCTGGGGTCTGCTCGACACCGTGGTCGACCACGCCACGAGCGTCCTCGAGACGATCGAGCGGGACATCGACGCGCTCGAGGACGACCTGTTCGAGAACGGCGACCCGCGCGAGCAGCAGATCCAGCGCCGGTCGTTCCGTCTGCGCAAGGCACTCGGGGTGCTCCGCCGGCTCGTCGTCCCGACACGGGACAGTGTCGGCTCGCTGCTGCACGGGGACGCCGAGACGATCATCGACGGCGTCCGCCCGTACTTCCGGGACGTCGAGGACCACCTGGTGTCGATCGCCGACTCCGTCGAACAGCAGCGGGACGCGGTCTCGAGCGTCCTCGACACGAACCTCAACCTGGCGTCCAACCGGCAGAACACGGTGATGAAGAAGGTGACGAGCTGGGCGGCGATCATCGCGATCCCGACCGGCATCACGAGCTTCTTCGGGCAGAACGTGCAGTTCCCCGGCGAGGGCCAGTGGAGCGGGCTGTGGGCCTCGATCGCGCTCACCGTCGCGTCGTCCCTGCTGCTCTACCGGTCGTTCAAGCACCGCGACTGGCTCTGACGCGCGGACACCGCACCCGCGTGCACGCGTGGGCGGGCCACCGCGCTCAGATCGCCAGCGCGAACACACCCGCCACGACCGTGAGCGGTGCCACCACGCACCCGAGCGCGATGTAGCGCCCCCACGACAGGTGGATCCCCTCGGCCGTGAGCCGCGCGTGCCACAGCAGCGTCGCGAGCGAGGCCCACGGTGTGATGAGGCAGCCCGCGTTGACGCCGACGAGCAGGGCCGCGTACCGCAGGGCCTCGTGCCCTGCCGCCGGCTCGAGCACGAGGTACGCGGGCAGGTTGTCGATCGCGTTCGCCGCGACCGCGCCCGCGCCGCCGAGGAGCAGCATGGAGCCGCTGTCCGTGCCACCGGCCAGCGCGTGCACGACGGGGTCGGTGACGCCGGTCGCGTGCAGGGTCTCGACGACGACGAAGAGCCCGGCGGCGAAGACGAGCGTCGACCACGGCACCCGGGAGGGCCGGAGTTCGGACGGTGCCCGGAAGGCCGCGACGACGACGAGCAGGACGGCGGCGACGACGGCGGCCACCCAGACCTCGACACCCGCGGTCAGGGCGACGACGAGGGCGACGAGCACGGCTGAGGCCGCCCAGAAGAACACCGGGTCGGCGGCCTTCCGCAGGCCGACCGACGTGTACCGGCCGGACAGCGAGCGGCGGAACACCACGAGCAGGACCGCGCAGGGCACCACGACCCCGGCGAGCGCCGCCCAGACCATCAGGCCGGCGAACGGCAGCGGACCGTCCAACCCGATCCGGTCGACGGCGACCAGGTTGGTGAGGTTCGACACCGGCAGCAGCAGGGACGCGGTGTTCGCCAGCCAGACCGTGGTGAGGGCGAACGGCATCGGCGGCAGACCCACCCGGCGGGCGAGCGTGATGACGATCGGGGTGAGCAGCACCGCGGTGGTGTCGATCGACAGGAAGACGGTGCAGACCACGGCGAGCACGACGACGGCCCCCCACAGTCCGATGGTCCGGCCGCCACCGATCCGGGCGGCGACGTCGGCCAGGCGGTCGAACACCCCGGCGTCCGCGGCGAGTTCGGAGACGACGGTCAGGCCCAGGACGAACCCGAGGACGGGCAGGACGCGGGCGGCGAGGGCGCCGAGTTCCGGCACCGGGAGCAGGCCGAGGGCGACGCACACCGCGCCGACGGCGAGCAGGACGGCTCCGATGACTGCTTGGCGCACGATGTGACTCCTCAGTGGTGAGCCGGAGGTCCCTGTGCGCCCGGCGGCGCTCCAATGTAGCGCCCGGTAACGTGGCCAGGACGACGACAGGAGGAACCCGTGCGGAAGTTCATGTTCAGTGGTGCGGTGTGGGGCTCGCTCATCAGCGGCTACAGCGTGCTGCAGACGTCCAGGCGCGGTCCGCGCGACTGGCGGCTCGCCCTCACCTGGGTGGCCTGGCTCGCGACGACGATCGTGGCCGTGGGCACGGTCGTCGAGGACGACCGCGCGGTGAAGTCCAAGCAGCGCTAGTCGTGTCGGCGGTCGCGACGCGACCACGAGACGGACGGGAGGCCCGGTACCAGCTGGTACCGGGCCTCCCGTCCGTCGTGGTGGCGGCTCCACGGCCGCGGCGCCTACCGGTGCTGGTCCTCGTCGTGCGGCGGGATCTCGTCGGGACGGATCCCCGAGGTCCGGATCGGCCCGGTGAAGAGGGCGGAGCGCTCGTCGCCCTCGCCGAACAGCTGCGAGTCGTTCTCGCTCCGCGGCCCGCGCCGTGCCCGCGGTGTGGTGGTCGCCTCGGTGAGCTGCATGCGCTGCAGCGGGAGCGCCTCCGGGTGCTGGCGCTGCATCCACTCGACCATCTCCTCCCGGACGTAGCAGCGCAGGTCGAACAGCCCGCCCGCGTCCGGTGCCGTCACGAGGATCCGGACCCGGACGAAGCCGCCCACGGCGTCCGTGACCTGGAGGACCTTCGTGCGGCCGTCCCAGATCGTGCTGGTGGCGAGGATCCGGTCGAGCTCCAGGCGCATCTCGGAGGGGCTGACCCGCCAGTCCAGGTCGAACTCGACCGCGCCGAGCAGTTCGCTGCTCGTCCGGGTCCAGTTCTCGAACGGCGTGCTGGTGAAGTACGTCGACGGCAGGACGAACCGGCGGTCGTCCCACAGGTGCACCACGACGTAGGTGAGGGTGATCTCCTCGATCCGGCCCCACTGTCCCTCGACCACGACGACGTCGTCCACCCGGATCGACCCGGAGAACGCGAGCTGCATGCCCGCGAAGACGTTGCCGAGCATGGTCTGGGCGGCGAGACCGGCGATGACCGAGAGGAGGCCGGCGCTCGCCAGGACGCTGGCGCCCGCGGCCTCGACCCCCGGGAAGGTCAGCAGGATCGCGCCGACGGCGATGATGACGAGGACCGCGACGGTGAGCCGCCGGATGATGAGGACCTGCGTGCGGACCCGGCGAGCCACCCGGTTGTCCGGGACGTCCACGCGGTAGCGGTGCAGGCCGAGGCTCTCGAGGAAGATCGCGAGCTCGCAAGCGAGCCAGCAGCCGACGCCGATCATCGCGATGAGGAACACGTGCGAGACGTCGTCCCGCCACGGGAAGCGGCGGAGGTCGTCGGGCACGCTCGTGGTGAACGCCGTCCAGAGCAGGGCGACGAGCAGGGTGGCGCGGGTCGGGTGTTTCGTCCGTCGGGAGAGTGCGGCCGCCCAGCGTTCCCGCCGGGCCAGGGCGCGGAAGACCAGGTGCAGGACGAGTGCGGCTGCTGCCGTGACGAGCAGGGCGAACCCGATCGCGACGAGGAGTCGGAGGAGGATGTCCATCCCTCCATGGTGGCCCAGCAGACGTACAGCGGTAGCGTTCTCGCCATGACAGCGAAGAACGACACGGGCGTTGACCGCGCTCCCGCGAACGACTTCTCGCACGAGCAAGAGGGCTACCAGCACGGGTTGAAGCCCCGCCAGCTGCAGATGATCGCCATCGGCGGCGCCATCGGCACGGGGCTCTTCCTCGGCGCCGGAGGCCGACTGCACACCGCGGGCCCGGCACTGGCGATCACCTACCTGATCGCCGGCGTCTTCGCCTTCTTCATCCTGCGGGCGCTCGGTGAACTCGTGCTGCACCGGCCGTCCTCCGGCTCGTTCATCTCGTACGCGCGGGAGTTCTACGGCGAGAAGTTCGCGTACGCCGCCGGCTGGATGTACTTCCTCAACTGGGCGATGACCTCGATCGTGGACACCACCGCGGTCGCGGTCTACCTGAAGTACTGGTCGGCCTTCACGGCGGCACCGCAGTGGTTGCTCGCCCTCATCGCGCTGCTCGTCGTCCTCGCCGCCAACATGGTCGCGGTGAAGGTCTTCGGCGAGCTCGAGTTCTGGTTCGCGCTCATCAAGGTCGCCGCCCTCGTCGCGTTCCTGGTGGTCGCGATCATCTGGCTCGTCTTCGCGTTCCCCGTCGAGGCCGGCGGCGAAGCCGTCCGCACCGGCTTCTCCATCTGGGGCGACAACGGCGGGATCCTGCCGAACGGGGTCCTGCCCGCCGTCCTGGTGATCCAGGGCGTCGTGTTCGCCTACGCCGCCATCGAGCTCGTCGGCACCGCGTCGGGTGAGACCCAGGACACCGAGAAGGTCATCCCCCGCGCCATCAACTCCGTCGTCTTCCGCATCGCGGTGTTCTACGTCGGTTCGATCGTGCTGCTCTCCATCCTGCTGCCGTACACCGCGTACAAGGAGGGCGAGAGCCCGTTCGTGACGTTCTTCTCGTCGATCGGGAACCCGCAGGTCGGCGTCGTCGTCGGGTCGATCATGAACTTCGTCGTGCTCACCGCGGCGCTGTCCTCGCTGAACGCCGGGCTGTACTCGACCGGTCGCGCGCTGCACTCGATGGGCATGAACGGCTCGGCACCGAAGTGGACCACGAAGATGTCGAAGGGCGGGGTGCCCTACGCCGGCATCCTGCTGACCGCCGCCTTCACCGTCGCCGGAGTCGTGCTCAACTACTTCGTCCCCGGGCAGGCGTTCGAGATCGCCCTGAACATCGCGAGCCTCGGCATCATCACGGCGTGGGGCACGATCATCCTCTGCCAGATGAAGCTGCGGCAGTGGGCCAAGCAGGGGCTCGCGAAGGAACCGACGTTCCGACTCCCCGGCGCGCCCGTGACGAGCTGGCTGACCCTGGCGTTCCTCGCCTCGGTGGTCGTGCTCATGGCGATCGACTACCCGGTGGGGACCTACACGATCGCGTCCCTCGTGATCGTCATCCCGCTGCTCGTCGTCGGCTGGTTCCTGCAGCGTGACCGGATCCTCCGCATCGCCTCGCTGCGCCAGGGCGTCACCGGGCCGTACCCGGTGAACGGTCGCGACCCGGCCGCACAGGTCCGTCGTCGCGACGGCGGCGACGGCGCCGACAACGGCGCCTGACCGTCCGTCCCACACCAGGAAGCGCACGGCCCCGCGAGGGTCGACACGAGTCCGGCACCCGCAGGTACGATCAGCGGGTGCCGGACTCTCCTGTTCTCCCGACGCTCGACCTGCAGCACACCTGGCGTGGTGCGCTCTGCCGGGTCCGTGTGTTCCGCGACCGTGTGACGGCCGAGACCAGCTTCGAACAGGACACCCTGCTGCCCGTTCCGATGGATGCCGTCCTCGGTTGGCGCATCGAGGAGTGCGACTTCGACGCCGTGTGCGTGGAGTTCGTCACGTTGACGGACATCTGGCGGGTGCTGCTCTCCCCCGCGGACGAGACCCTCGCGGACATGGCGCTGCGCTCGGCGCTCGGCGCGCCGATGCCGTCAGCGTCGTAGCGCGGCAGCGTCGTCGTCGGGCGGCCGCGACCGGAGGCGCTGTGCGGACACTGACCGGAGGCGCTGTGCGGACACTGACCGGAGGCGCGGGGCGGCACTGACCGGAGGCGCGGGGCGGCACTGACGGGAGGCGCGGGGCGAGCCCGTCACGAGCCTCCAGGCCGTCTCAGGGCAGCCAGGCCGTCACAGGGCAGCCAGGCGGTCACGGGCAGCGGGGCCGTCACCCGCATCGCAGTGTCGTCAGACGAGCAGGAGCACCGCGGCGACGACCGATGCGGCGGCGATGGCCAGCCCGATGGTCATCAGCACGAAGTGCACGCGCCAGAACGTGGTCGGATGCCCGGCGGTGTCACGGGCTCGGGTGTCCTTCGCGACCCGCTGGAAGAAGCGCGGCCAGGCGATCACGTTGAAGACGGCACCGACGAACAGGACCACTGCGGCGAAGACGAGCACCCGACGATCCTACGCCCGGGCCTCGGCCGCCCCCCACGACCGGCCGAGACCCGCGACACACGAGGTGTAGCACGTGCTACAGAGCGTACACGAGGGCTGGGCGGCCCCGACGGGGGTGTCGGCGCGTCCGCGTCAGGCGGTCGCGAGCACCGCTTCGGCTTCGGCCAGGGCCGCGCGGTCCGCGGCGTCCAGGGGCGTCCGGCTCCGACGGGCACCGTCGTTCACCTCGACGATCAGACGACTCAACCGGGTGGCCGGGTCGTCCGAGTCCGGGTACTCGTTGTCGGTCCCCACCCGAGCGTGGACCGGTGCGAGGCGACGGAGCGCCCGGACCAGCGCCGCACTGCGACGGCTCTGCCAGACGCGGTGCCCGACGACGAGCAGCAGCATGCCGGAGGCGACGAGCAGGACGGCGCCGGGCGTCAGGACGTCGTAGGGCAGGCTCAGGGCGGACGTGACGTCGAGACGCCCGGCGACGTGCGCCAGGTCCATCACGGCGACCACGACCATGCGGACGGCACCGAACACCCCGCCGGCGACGAGCACCCACAGCCCGACGCGGTCCAGGCCGGTCCGCGCCTCCAGGACGCGCAGGACGCAGATCAGGCCGGTCGCACCGAGCGCCAGACCCAGGTAGGTGGTCTGCGCGATCGAGTACACGGCAGCCGTCGGCTGAGCACCGACCGCGAGCATGAAGGTCGTCGTCGTCGGCACCGGGTCGAGCGTGCTGAAGGCCAGGACGATGAGGACGAGGACGAGCGAGCACGAGACGACGACGACGTTCCGCATCCAGGTCCGTGCCGCCCCGACGGCCTTCGCCACACCCCAGAGCAGGGTGCTCGTGCCCAGGACCATGAGGACGTCGCAGACGAGCGTCAGGACGTTCCTCCCGCCGAGCAACGGGTCCACCGCGCGGTACAGCGGTCCGACGCCCGCGACGATCGTCGCGGAGAACAGCAGGAACGTCATCGTCAGCGTGCGGTCCTGGCCACGCTGCAGGACGGCCAGCACGACCGAACCGACGACGAGCAGGACCGCCTGGACGACCGCGAGGATCACCCGAAGACCCCGCGGAACGCGCTGGGACGCTCGCGGTGGCCGCGGATGAGCTGCGCGAGGCGGTCCGCGAAGAGCTCCGCCTGGCGTTCGTACTCGTTCTCGAACAGGCCGCGGGCGAGTGCCCGTTCGACCTTGTACTGCGGCAGGTCCGGGATCAGTGCCCGGATCGCTGCGGCCTGCGGTGCGGACTCCTGGTGCCCGTGCAGGACGTGCCCGAGCTCGTGCCCGATCACGAACGCCCGGAAGGTCGGGGACGGCGTCGGCGAGATCATCACGAGGTGCTGGTGCTCGAGCGTCGCCACAAAACCGCAGACCGGTTCATCCGCCAGGAACGCCTCTTCGCGGACCCTGATCGGCTTGCCGACGATCTGCTCGGCGGCGGCGACGGCGTCCTCGATGCCGGTCCAGCCCGCCGCGGCACCCACCTGCCAGAAGCGCTCGAGGACGCCGGGGTCGCTCACGCCGCACCGCCCCGACTCGACTCCTGCTCGATGACCTCGGCGATCCTCCGGAGTGCCTCCGGGGAGAGCTCGCCCGGGAAGGTCCGCGCCGCGAAGCCGCTGACACGCGCCGACCGGATCGACCGGACGAGCGCGAGCTGGGCGCCGATGCGCTCCGGCAGGTCGCTGTCCTCGAGCAGGAAGGCGTCGTCCACCTCGAAGAAGCCCGCGAGGACGCGGAGCAGCTGGGTGTCGCTGTTGCGCCGGCCGTCGCCCGACACCATGTACGTCCACTTCGCCCGCGAGAGTGATCCGCCGTGCGCGTCGACGTACTGCTCGATCTCGGCGAAGGGGACGGGTGCACCGCGCTGCGACTCCTCGAAGTCGAGCAGCAGGTTGAGTCGACGTGCGAGTTCGCCCGCGTCGAGCACGCCGCCCTTCGGCACCGATCCCGTCATCGTCGTCCCCCTTCGCTCCCCGTGCTGCGCCACTCTACTGCTCGACTACCCTCGGAAGGGTGTCGCGCCGGTACCCCTCGAGCATCGCCGGCCCGGTCGAGCACGAGTTCGTCGTCTCCCGCTCCCGGTTCGTCACGACGGCACACCCGGCTCCGGACCCGGCAGCGGCCGAGGCCGTGATCGCCGAGGTCCGGCGACGGTCATGGGACGCGAGGCACCACTGCACCGCGATGGTCACGGGCGTCCTCGGCGACCAGGCACGCTCTTCCGACGACGGCGAACCGTCCGGCACGGCCGGGGTGCCGATGCTCGAGGTCCTCCGCCGCCGGGACCTGACGGACGTCGTCGTGGTCGTCAGCCGCTGGTTCGGCGGGGTGAAGCTCGGCGCCGGCGGACTCGTCCGCGCCTACTCGACCTCGGTGTCCGAGGCCCTCGACCGGGCGACGGTGGTCCGACGGGCGGCGCGGACCCGGGTGCACGTCGAGGTCCCGCACGCCGATGCCGGGCGCGTCGACAACGCGCTGCGAGCCTGGGTGCAGCACCACGACGCCACCTCGGGCGACACCGTGTACGGCGAGCGGGCGGTGTTCGAGGTGTGGGTACCCGCGGACGGGATCCCGGCGCTCGAGACCGAACTCGCGAGCGTGTCCGCCGGCGCGCTCCTGCCGGTCGTCGGCGAGGAACGGGTCGTCGACGTGCCGCCGCCCTGAGGTCACGCCACGGTCAGGCCGGGGTTGGGGTTGGGGCCGTGGTCGGGATCGGGGTCGGGAT
>NZ_QKSF01000025.1:0-15629 GCF_003234045.1 Curtobacterium sp. MCPF17_047
CGTCCGGGCCGCGCCGGCGCCGGTTGCGCCCGCTCCGACCGCCGCAGCACCCGCCCCGGTCGCCGCAGCCCCCGCTCCGGTCTCCGCACCTGCAGCCACTCCGGCGGTCCCGGTGGCTGCGCCGGCCCCGGTCACCGCAGCGCCGGCCAGCACGCACACCGACCCGGCCGCAGCCCCCGCGCCGACCGCGGCCGACCAGCCGTCGCACGCCGGCGCCACACCGGCCGACGCACCCGGAGCGCCCGCAGCCACGCCGACGACCCGCCCGGGCACCTCGCTCGTCGGCGGCGTCGTGTCGGCCGTGAACGGCGCCTCCCGGCCCGTCACCGACACCGTCGTCACCGTCCTCGACCCCGTCACCGGAGCCGTGCAGGACATCGCCGGTGACCGTCCGGTGACCGCGATCGTGGCCGTCGTCGACCGGGTGGTCGGGAGCCTCCCGGTCGTCGGCGGACTGCTCGGTGACGACACGCTCGGCACCGTCACGGCGCCCGTCACGGGCGTGGTGGACGACACCCTCGGCTCGGTCGGTGACGTCGTCGGCGCTGTGCCGGGCGTCGTGGCCGAGGTGCCCGACGTCGTCGGCGGCCTGCCCGGCGTCGGTGGCGGTCTCCTGCCGGGAGGCTCCCTCCCCGTCGTCGACGTCCCCTCGGTCCCCGTGGTGGGCACCCCGGGCACCGGTGGCGCCATCGTGCCGACGGTCCCGGCAGGATCGGTCCCCGCGTCGCCCACAGCCACGGCCGCCGTGCGACCCGCGGGGACGACCAGCGGTCCGGCAGCCGCGCTGGCTGCACCGATCACGGGCGCAGCGGACCAGCCGGCTGCGACGACCACCCCGTCCGCCGTCCGCGCGAGCACCTCGGCGATCGTCGCCGGTCCGCTCGCTGCCGTGACGACGTCGACCTCCCTCGCTGCCGCGACCTTCGGCGGCGAGGCCCTCGTCCTCCCGGACGGCGGCGCGCCGACGCACGCACCGTTCGAGGGCGCCACCGGCGGCACCGCAGGCGGATCCGCCGCGGGCGGCTCGGCCGGCGCGACCCCGATCGGCACCGTCGGTGCCGACGCACAGACCTCCCCCCTCGCCACGGGTCACCGTGGCCCGGTCACCGACGACGCCCTCCCGGCCTCGCTCGTCGGCGACCACGACGTCGCTCCCGATTGAGATCGGCGCACCTGCCCGCCACGGCAGGACGCGCCACCGACCGCTCCCGTGCGGTCGACCGACCATCTCGATCAGGAGTGAACGACCATGAACAAGAACGTCACCCGAGGGCTCTTCTTCGCCCTCTGCGTGGGCGGGCTGACGCTCGGTGGAGCCGTCGCGGCGAACGCGGCGACGACCACCGGAGCGGACGGCATCGCCTCCGGGACCCAGATCGCGCCGAACGTCGACGCCCCGGTCTCCGTCACCCGCAACGCCTTCGGCATCGTCGGCGACGCGGTCTCGACCGCCACGAGCCCGGCGGCTGCGCCGGCCCCCGCGGCGCCGGTCCCCGCACCGGCCCCCGCGGCGCCGGTCCCTGCGCCGGCACCCGCCGCGCCGACGACCAGCGGTGCTGACGGCGTCGCCTCCGGCACCCAGGTGGTGCCGGAGGTCACGGCTCCGGTGGATGTCACCGGCAACGCAGTCGGCGTGCTCGGCGACGCGACGGCTGCTCCCGCACCAGCGGCACCGGCGGCGCCCGCACCAGCTCCTGCTGCACCGGCTGCTCCTGTTGTTCCGGCTCCGACGACCAGTGGCGAGGACGGCGTCCTCTCCGGCACCCAGGTCGCGGGCGACGTCGACCTCCCGGTGACCGTCGGCGGCAACGCCGTCGCCGTCGCCGGGGACGCCGCCAGCACCGGCTCGAGCACGGCGGCTCCGGCCTCCGCGCCGGCCACTGCGGCTCCGGCAGCAACGGCCGCAACCACCTCGGGCGCGGACGGCCTGCTGTCCGGCACACAGGTCCTGCCGGACGTCTCGATCCCGGTCACGGTGTCGGGCAACGGCATCGGGCTCCTCGGGGACGGTGCCGCGACCGCCGGTCCGTCGACTTCCGGCACGCCGGTCGGTTCCGGCTCGACGGGAGGCGCGCCCTCCCCGACGACGTCGGGCTCCGACGGTCTGATCTCGGGGACACAGCTCCTCGGCACCGTCTCCGTGCCGATCACGGTGACCGGCAACGGCATCGGGGTCCTCGGTGACGGCACCAGCACCGGCGGCTCGACCACCGGAACGGGGACCGGTACCGCTCCGGCCTCGGGCGGGACGACCTCGGGGGAGGACGGTGTCGGTTCCGGCACCCAGGTCGCTCCCGTGGTGTCGATCCCGGTCACGATCGGTGGGAACGGCATCGGTGTGGTCGGTGACGGCACGAGCACCGGTGGCTCGACCACCGGCTCCGGCACGAGCACCGGCACGACGCCCGTCGGCGGGGGCACGACCTCGGGTGAGGACGGTGTCGGTTCCGGCACGCAGGTCATCCCGGTGATCGACGTCCCGGTCACGATCGGTGGGAACGGCATCGGTGTGATCGGTGACGGCACGAGCACCGGTGGGTCGACCACCGGCTCCGGCACGAGCACCGGCACGACGCCCGTCGGCGGGGGCACGACCTCGGGTGAGGACGGTGTCGGTTCCGGCACGCAGGTCATCCCGGTGATCACCATCCCGGTCACGATCGGTGGGAACGGCATCGGTGTGATCGGTGACGGCACGAGCACCGGTGGCTCGACCACCGGCTCCGGCACGAGCACCGGCACGACGCCGGCTTCGGGTGGCACGACCTCGGGTGAGGGCGGCATCGGCTCCGGCACGCAGATCATCCCGGTGATCACCATCCCGGTCACCGTCGGTGGGAACGGCGTCGGCGTCATCGGCGACGGTTCCAGCAGCACCCCGGGCACCACGACGCCGGGCACGACCGACCCGGGCACCACGACGCCGGGCACGACCGACCCGGGTACCACGACGCCGGGCACGACCGACCCGGGCACCACGACGCCGGGCACCACGGGCCCCGGCACCGGAGTCACCCCCGAGACGGGTACGACTCCCGGTACCACCACCCCGGTCACCACCCCGGCCACGGCCACCCCGGCCACGACCGTCCCGGCCACCCCGGCCGCGCTGGTCACCCCGGTGGCAGAGGTCACGCCCCGTGCCGCAGCCACCGCGGTCGACTCCACGTCGACGGGCAGCGGGGTCAGCACGACCCGCACGGCCACCGGTACCACCGGCACGCTCGCCTACACGGGAGCGGACCGGCCGGTCCTCCCGGCCCTCGCAGCACTGCTGCTGCTCCTGGCCGGTCTCGGGACGATGTCCCTGCGGCGCCGCCACTGACGCCGAACCGCTGAACGGCTGCGGAGCACCGGGATCCCCGGGGCTCCGCAGCCGCCTGCCCGGCCGAGCCCGACCCGGACGAGCTGGCCCGGCCGCCCTGGTTCCAAAGGGGCGGACCCGCGGTGACGAGTCGTGACCAGGACTCGTCCTGGGGGAGTGCTGTGCGCCTCCTGGGCGAGCGTCGGCCCTTGCTGAACACAGCGGCAGCCGACCAGTGGCTGTGCGTCAGCTGGACGGCAGCACGATGAACCCGTGCCATCCGACGTGCTCCAGCTCCCGATCGTCCTCCCGGCCGTGCTCGTGCCGGTGGACGTGGTCGCCGTCGTCCTCGTCCTCGTGACGGTCTTCGGACCGCGCGGTCGGGCGAAGGACGCCGGCGCGACCGACCACCCGGTGAGGCGACGGCGGGACCGAGGCGTCCCGGCCGTGCTCGTCCGGATCGCGGCGATCGCGGTCGGCGCCGGCATCGGCCTGGTCGCCGTCTGGTGGTTCGGTGACGTCCAGGACCGCTTCGGCGTGTCCTTCACGGCCGTCACGCGCATGTGGGTCGCGTTCACGGTGGCCGCCGTCCTCCTGTTCCTGGTCGTCCTGGTCCAGGGCGGCAACGGTCGCCGGATCGTCGGGCTCGGAGCTGCCCTCGCGGTCGCCCTCACCGCGGGCCTCGGCATCAACGTCGACTTCGGGGCGTACCGGACCATCGGCGAGGCCGTCACGCCGAACCCCTACCCGATCGGCACCCTGGACCACCAGCACGCGGCCAGGCCCGGCGCACGGGTCGTCGACGCGGCGACGTGGACCGCACCGGAGGGGATGCCCGATCGTGGCCGCACCATCGCGGTCCGCATCCCCGCGACGGTCTCGCACTTCCACGCCCGCCCCGCCGTCGTCTGGCTGCCGCCGGCCGCGCAGGTCGCGGACCCGCCGACCCTGCCGGTCCTCGTCGCGCTCTCCGGGCAGCCCGGGCAGCCGGCCGACATGTTCCAGACCGGCCGGCTCGGGTCCTTCCTCGACCACTACGCCGCGGCGCACCACGGCATCGCGCCGATCGTCGTCTCGCCCGACCAACTGGGGGCTCCGGGCCACAACCCGATGTGCGTCGACAGCCGTCGTCTCGGGCGGAGTGCGACCTACGTGATGACCGACACGGTCCGGTGGATCCACGAGCACCTCGACGTGGCCTCGGGCAGCGCGGCGTGGGGCATCGGCGGCTTCTCGCAGGGGGCGACCTGCGCCGTGCAGTTCTCGAGCGCGTACCCCGAGGTGTTCGGCACCACCCTCGCGATCTCCAGCGAGCTCGCCCCGGCGAACGGCGACCTCGAGCACACGATCGCGGTCGGGTTCGGCGGCTCCCGTCCGGCCTACCTCCGGGCCACCCCGGAGGCCCTGCTCGCCGCCCACACGCCGTACCACGACCACCTCACCGTGTTCGGCTACGGCGAGGACGACGCTCCCTACGAGGCCTCGACGCTCGCGCTCCGCGCCGCGTCGGAACGCGCCGGGATCGCGACCACCCTCATCGTCTCGCCCGGCTCGGCCCACGACTGGAACACCGTCCGGTACGTCCTGGGCCACGGCCTCCCCACCGTGATCGCCCACCTCGGACTGCCCGTGGACGGGATCCGTCGATGACCGCGAAGGGCGCACCCGACACCGCCGCTCCGGAGCAGCCCGCGGCCCCGCCGCAGGAGGTCGGCCACGCGGCCGCCGCGCGCGTCCTGCGTGACGTGGGGCGGGCCTCCCGGTCGGTCCGGCACGCCGTCACGCGACAGCCGGTCACGGCCGTCGTCCTGGTCCTGGTGCTGCTGGCGTCGATCACCGCCGCGTCGCTGCGGTTCGCCCAGGGCCGACAGGTGCCGGACGCCCTCGTGCCCTTCCGGGTGTTCGCCGTCACCACCGGTGTCCTCGCGCTGGTCCTGACGCTCGCCGGTGTCGTCGTGCTGGTCGGAGCCTCCGAACGGCTGATGGGCTCGCGGCGCACCGTCTCCGCCTTCCTGGCGACGAGCGTCATCGGGGCGGCGGCCGCAGCCGTCGTCGGCCTCGTCGACCCGGACGGGCACCGTGGTGCCGCCCTGCTCTCCGGGGCCGAGGGCCTCGACCCGTGGACGGCGATCCTGGGGACGGTCACCACGGCGAGTGCCTTCGCCGGCCCGCTCTGGCGTCGTCGGATCCGGGTCAACGCGCTGGCGGTCGTCCTCACGCTCTTCCTCTACGCCGGACACACCGCCGACCTCTCCGCCGTCGTCGCCACGGCCGCCGGCTGGGGACTCGGCGAGGTGTTCCGACGCACCCCGAAGCGCACCGGCTGGACCCGCAGCTCCCACCGCGAGACCCGGGTGCTGCTCGGGACGGTCGTCCTGGTGTCGGCGGTCGGACCGGTGATCGCGCTGGTGTCGCGCGCCCGGGTCGGTCTGCTCGCGCCGCTCGCCGCGGTCGTCGGGATGGGCCCGGCGGACCAGCCCTCCGCCTGTCGCGCCGACGGCGTCGCCGGGGAGTGCCTGCACCGCCTGCTGACCTTCCGTGCGACGGACCCCTGGTCCCTGCTGCTCGCGATCGCACCACTGCTCGTGCTCGTCGTCGGGGCGGTCGGCCTGTTCCGTGGCAGCCGCTTCGCGGTGTGGCTCGTCGTGGTGGTCGACACCGTCACCGGGATCGCCGCCGCCGTGACCTACACCCACGTGCCCGGTCGGGTCGAGCAACTCCGCGGGTCCGAGGACGACGTCGTCGTGGTCCTGTCGATCGCCGCGTCGATCGCGGTCCCGCTCCTCACCGGGCTCGTCCTGCTGCTGCTGCGGCGGTCGTTCACGGTCGCGGTCGCCCGGAGCCGCGTCGTCACCTTCAGCGTGACGGTCCTGGTCGCGGCCGCTGTCCTGGCGACGGTCGTCTTCGTCGTCGCCGACGCGTCACCGGTGCGGGTGCACGACCCGCTCGGCCTGGTCGTCGCCGTCCTCGGACCGCTGTCACCGGTCCTGCACCACCGTGACCTGCCGATCCGGGACCCCGGTCTCCGGACGGTGCTGGGCCTCGTCGGCCCGCTGCTGTGGGCCGTCGTGGCCGTCGCCGCGATCCGTCCCGCCGGTGCGACGCCCGGCGCAGCCGACTCCGACGTGTCCGCCGCGGACCGTGAGCGTGCCCGCGCGCTGCTCGTGGCGGGTGGCGGCGACACCTTCGGCTGGATGGCGACGTGGCCGGGCAGCGCGCACTGGTTCAGCGCGGACGGTCGCGCCGGCGTCGCCTACCGACGGACCGGTGCCGTCGCGGTCGCCCTCGGCCCGTTCGGCTGGCCGGACGCGCGAGGACCGGCGCTCACCGAGTTCGCCCGGTACTGCGACGACAACGGCTGGACGGCGGTCTTCCACGGCATCGACACGACCAGCGCCGCGGCCCTCACCCGGCTCGGCTGGCGCACCCTGCCGGTCGCCGAGGACGCCGCGTTCGACCCGCGTGCCTGGACCACGAGCGGCAGCCGGAAGCAGGACGTCCGCACCGCCGTCAACAAGGCCCGTCGCTCCGGGTTCACCGCCACCTGGTCGTCGTGGCAGGACCTGCCCGTGGCGACCACCCGGCAGATCGAGGCCATCTCCGAGGAATGGGTCGCCGATCGTGAACTCCCCGAGATGGGCTTCACGCTCGGCAGCCTCGACGAGATGCGGGACCCGGCCGTCCGGACCCTCGTCGCGCAGGACGCCGAGGGCACGGTCCTCGGGGTCACGAGCTGGTTGCCGTCCCACCGTGCGGGCCGCGTGGTCGGCTGGACGCTCGACGTCATGCGGCGCCGGAGCGACGCCCCGAACGGCGTGATGGAGTTCCTGGTGGCCTCCGCTGCCGAGGTGATGCGCGACCAGGGCGTCGAACGACTCGGCCTCTCCGCCGCGCCGCTCGCCCGCACGTCCGGTGGCGCAACCACCGGGGACGGCGTCGAGACCCTGCTCGAACTCGTCGGCGGCGTCCTCGAGCCGGTCTACGGGTTCCGGTCGCTGCTCCGGTTCAAGCGGAAGTTCGGCCCGGGACTCGAACCGCTCGTCCTCGCCTACCCGGACCCGGTCGCGCTGCCCGCCATCGGCGTCGCGGTGGTCCGCGCCTACCTGCCCGACCTGTCGCTCCGGCAGGCGTTGGCACTGGTCCGCGGACGCGGCTGAGCCGCCGGACGGGAGGCCCGGTGCACCCCCGAGACGCCGCGTGACGCCCGGCGGACCATCCGCCCACGACGGTCGGGGTGCTGGGGTATCGTCGGTGACACGCAAGCGCTCCGGGGTCGGTGCAAGTCCGAACCGGTGGTGACAGTCCACGAGCGCCGCGCCGGGTCCGCCCGGTGCGGGGTTGACCTGGTGCAATCCCAGGACCGACGGTGAGAGTCCGGACGGGAGGAAGCGCTGACGGAAGGTGATGGTCGTTCCGCGATCCCGCCTGCCGTCCGCCGACGACCGTCGCGCGCACCCGGAGTCCCGTTGAGAGGACACCAGTGTTCACCGGCATCATCGAGGAACTCGGCACCGTCACCGCCGTCGACGAACGAGGCGACTCCGTCGCGCTCACCGTCCGTGGCCCGCTCGTCGTCTCCGACGCGCAGCACGGCGACTCCATCTCGGTCTCGGGCGTCTGCCTGACCGTCGTCGAGCAGAGCCCGGAGACCTTCACGGCGTTCGTCATGAAGCAGACCCTCGACATGAGCGCGCACGGGTCGTTGCGGGCCGGTGACCGGGTGAACCTGGAGCGTGCGGCCTCGGTCGGGGACCGGCTCGGCGGTCACATCGTGCAGGGTCACATCGACGGCACCGCGACCGTCCTCCTCACCGACGACGGGGACGGCTGGCGGCGGGTGCGGTTCACGCTGACGCCGGAACTCGGCCCGCTCGTGGTCGACAAGGGCTCGATCGCGATCGACGGTGTCTCGCTGACCGTCAGCGCGGTGTCGCCGGAGTCCGTCGCACCGGACGCCGCCTGGTTCGAGGTCAGCCTCATCCCGGAGACCCTGGCCGCCACGACGCTCGGTGCACGGGTGCCGGGGGACCGCGTCAACATCGAGACCGACGTCCTGGCCCGGCACGTCCGCCGGATGCTGCGGCTCGACGCTGCTGCCGCTGCTGCCGGTGCTGCCGGTGCTCCGGTCTGGGCGGAGGCCCGCTGATGGTCGCCGACACCGCTCCCGTCGTGCCGACCCTCGCCGACGACCCCGGCCTGTCCTCGGTCGAGCAGGCGATCGTCGCCATCGCCGCCGGCCGTCCGGTCATCGTGGCCGACGACGAGCACCGCGAGAACGAGGGCGACGTCGTCCTCTCCGCGGAACTCGCGACGCCGGAGTGGATCGCGTGGACGGTCGCGCACTCGTCCGGGTTCATCTGCGCGCCGGTCAGCGCCGAGATCGCCGACGCCCTCGACCTGCCGCCGATGGTCCAGCACAACGAGGACGTCCGCGGCACCGCCTACACCGTCACGGTCGATGCGGCCGTCGGCGTCACGACCGGCATCAGTGCCCACGACCGCGCACGGACGCTCCGGGTCCTCGCCGACCCGGGTTCGGTCCGCGAGGACCTGCACCGACCGGGACACGTCGTCCCGTTGCGGGCACGCCCGGGTGGCGTCCGGGAGCGCGCGGGGCACACCGAAGCCGCGATCGACCTCGTCACCGCCGCCGGACTCCGGCCCGCGGCGGCGATCTGCGAGATCGTCGACGAGCACGGCGGCATGATGCGCCTGCCGGAACTCGTCGGACTCGGGGCACGCGAGGGCGTGCCCGTCATCACCATCGCCGCGTTGGCCGTCTGGCTCGACGCAGCCGACCGGGCGACGGACGTCGCCCACACCGAAGGGACACACGCATGAGCGGAGCAGGAGCGGCGGAGCGCGAGCTCGTCGACGGCAGCGGCATCCGGGTCGCGGTCATCGCCGGACAGTGGCACGACGTCATCGCGAACGGACTGCTCGCAGGGGCGCAGCGCGAGATCGAACGCCTCGGTGCCACCGCGCAGGTCGTCCCCGTCCCGGGTAGCTTCGAGCTCCCGGTGGTCGCGAAGGCCGCCCTCGAGTCCGGCTTCGACGCAGCGGTCGCCCTCGGCGTGATCATCCGCGGCGGGACCCCGCACTTCGAGTACGTCTCGGACGCGGCGACGAGCGGGCTGACGAAGGTCGCGATCGACACCGGCAAGCCCGTCGGCTTCGGCGTGCTGACCCTGGACGACGAGCAGCAGGGGATCGACCGCGCCGGACTGCCCGGGTCGAAGGAGGACAAGGGCGCCGAGGCCGCGCACGCGGCGATCGCCACGGCCGTCACGCTGCGCGGGCTGCGCGCTTCCGTGTAGCGGGACGGCGTTCGTCCACCGTCGTGCACCGGTACGACGCAGAACGGCCCCACACCGTCAGGTGCGGGGCCGTTCTGCGTGTGGGGGTGTGTGGCTACCGCTTGCCGAACACGTGGATCGGCAGGAAGAAGGAGAGGCTCATCAGCAGCACACCGGCGATGAACACGAAGGCCTGACCGGAGTCGACCTGGAACGCGAACCCGAACAGGTACATCGACACCAGCAGCAGCAGGATCGAGAAAACAGCAGCGAGGACGCGGCCCACGGTGGTACCTCCGGGAATCGAGCGGGTGGATCGCGCCCAGTCTATCCCCAGGACCGGGAGCGGCCGTTCACGCGGCCGGTTTCGTCGCGATCAGGCGGTCGACGACCTGGAGCAGTGCCGCCATGTCGACCGAGGCCCGGTCGGGACGGACGTCGCTCGCGGCCCCGAGCGACGCCGCGTGGTAGAGCCCGTCGCCGAGGAGCTTGACCGCCTGCGCGGTGGGGACGTCGTCCAGCGCGTCGACGAGGGTGGCGAGCCAGGCGTTCTCGGTCTCGTCCAGGGTCCGGCCGGCCTCTTCGTACCCGGCCTGCTGCAGGCGCGAGGCCGCGAGCAGGGCGAGGTCGAGCTCGCTGCCGACGAACTGACAGTTCTCGACGAAGTAGCGGGCCGGGCCGTCCTCGGCAGCGCGCATCCGTTCGATGTCCAGGGCGGACAGGTCGGCGAGCCGTTCGCACAGTCCCTCGACCAGGGCGGCCTTGGAACCGAAGTGGTAGAGCAGTCCGCCCTTGGAGACACCGGCGCGCGCGGCGACGGCGTCGAGGGTGGCGGGACGTTCGCCCTCCTCGCACACGATGGCGACGAAGCTGTCGAGGACGCGGTCGCGAGCACTGGCCATGCGCACGAGTCTAGGGACACGCCGGGGGGAGTGTGTTCCGTGAACGTTCACGGTCCCTTGTTCCGAGGGTCTGTACCGGATAGCCTCGCCGCGACCGTGAAGGTTCACGACGAACAGGATCCGCATGTCAGCGCAGACCGCGACCCCCACGCCCACCACGAACGACACGACCCCCGGCTGGGCGGTCCTCGGCCCCGGGGGGATCGCCCGACGGTTCCTCTCGCAGCTGTCGACGAGCAGCGGCCGACTCGTCGCCGCCGGCAGTTCGTCGGTCGAGCGGGCGCAGGCCTTCGCGGACGAGGCCGCCGAGCACGGGTTCCCCGACGTGGTGGCGGGCACCTACGACGACGTCCTCGCCGACCCCCGGGTGTCCGCCGTCTACGTCGCGACCGTGCACACCGGGCACGCGGCCCTCGTCCTCGCCGCACTGCGGGCAGGCAAGGCCGTGCTCTGCGAGAAGCCACTCACGCCGAACCACGGCACGACGATGGTGCTCGTCGACGCCGCACGACAGGCCGGACTGCCGTTGGTCGAGGCGTTCATGTACCGCTTCCACCCGCAGACCGCGGCCTTCCTCGACCTGGTCCGCGACGGCACGGTCGGCACCGTCACCCACGTCGACGCGTCGTTCGCGTTCCGCACCGAGGAGCGCTCCGGCCGGCTCTTCGACGTCGAGACCGCCGGCGGCGGGATCCTCGACGTCGGCTGCTACCCGGTCACCATGACCGCGGCGGTCGTGCAGGCCGCGACCGGGGTCGCGGTCGCCGAACCCGTCGAGCTGCACGCCGTCGGGACGCTCGGTCCGACGGGCGTCGACGAATGGACCGTCGCCAGCGCGACGTACGCGTCGGGCATCACCGCGAGCCTCCGGACCGGCGTCCGCGTCGAGGACACGAACGCGGTCGTCGTGCACGGCACCCGCGGCACGATCGTGCTCCGCGACCCGTGGACCATCGGCGGCGACCCGGTCATCGAGGTCCGGACCGTCGACGCCCCACCTGCCGAGACGTCCTTCGCCGGTGCCGCCCCCTACGGGCTGGAGGCCGACGCCACCATCGACGCCCTGCGCGCCGGCCGGGTCGACGCGCCGCAGATGACCACCGACGAGAGCCTGGCCGCCGCCCGCACCCTCGACCGCTGGCGCGCCGCGATCGGCCTGCGCTACCCGTTCGAGGCCGAGACCGCCGACATCCCCACGGTCAGCGGCCGCCCGCTCACCGTCGCGCCCGACGCCCCGATGACGTACGGCGAGCTGCCCGGCATCGACAAGCGCGTCTCGCGCCTGGTGATGGGCGTCGACAACCAGCCGGACCTGGCCCACGCGAGCGCGATCTTCGACCACTTCGTGGAGCAGGGCGGGACCGCCTTCGACACCGGGTACGTCTACGGCGGAGGCGTGCTCGAGGGCCGCTTCGGCGCCTGGGTCCGCAACCGCGGCATCCGCGAGGACGTCGTCGTCATCACCAAGGGCGCACACACGCCGTACTGCGACCCGGAGTCACTCACCCGTCAGCTGCTCGAGAGCCTGGAGCGCCAGGGCACCGACTACGCGGACGTCTACATGATGCACCGGGACAACCCGGACATCCCGGTGGGGGAGTTCGTCGACGTCCTCGACGAACACCGCCGCGCCGGGCGCATCCGGGTCTTCGGCGGGTCGAACTGGACCCCCGCCCGGTTCGACGAGGCGAACGCCTGGGCCGCGGCGAACGGCAGGCACGGGTTCGAGGTGCTCAGCAACCACTTCGGTCTGGCGGAGGCCCTCGACGTCCCCTGGGCCGGGTGCGAGCACGTCACCGACCCGGAGTCGAAGCGCTGGCTCGAGGAGCGCCAGATCCCGCTGCTGCCGTGGTCCTCGCAGGCGCGCGGCTTCTTCACCGGTCGGGCCCGTCCGGACGACACGAGCGACGCCGAACTCGTCCGCTGCTACTACTCGGACGCGAACTTCGAGCGCCTCCGCCGCGCCGAGGAACTCGGGGGGCAGTACGGCGTCCCGGCGACCGCGATCGCCCTGGCGTACGTGCTGCACCAGCCGTTCCCGACCTTCCCGCTGTTCGGCCCGCGGACCATCGCCGAAGCGCGTTCGTCGATGCTCGGCCTGACCGTCGACCTCACGCCCGAGCAGGTGGCATGGCTCGACCTCCGCAGCTGACCGGCACCAGCGGCCGCGCGACGATCCTCGACGTCGCAGCCGCCGCCGGGGTGTCCCGGCAGACCGTGACCCGTGCGGTGAACGGCCTGCCGGGGATCAGCGACGCCACGAAGGGGCGGGTCCTCGCCGCCGCGGAGCAGCTCGACTACCGCCCGTCCCGCTTCGGGCGGGGGCTCGTGTCGGGCGGCACCCACCAGCTCGGGCTGCTCGTCGACGACCTCCGGAACCCGTACTCGCCGGAACTCGCCGCCGCGGTCCTCCGGCTGGCGGCCGCGCGCGGCTGGAACGTGATGCTCGCCGACGTCGGTCTCGCCGGTGACTCCGACCGGTCGGTGCAGGACCTCGGTGCGCAGACCGACGTCGTCATCGGTTCCCTCGGTACCCGCGCTGGGGAGTGGATCGAACGGCTCGGCTCGGTGCCGGTCGTCGAGCTCGACCCGCACGGCCCGCCCGCCCGCGGTGCCGTCCGGCTCGACCCGGAGGGGGCGGTGGAGAGCCTCGCGGACCACCTGGTGGCGGTCGGCGTCAAGCACCCGCTCGTCCTCGATGCACCGCCCTCCGCCGAGGCACCGGGCGAGCCGAGCACCCGCGGTGCGCTCCTGCTCGACGCCCTGCGCCGACGGGGGTACCTGCCCGAGCACCTGCACGCCGAGGCTGCCTCCGCCGATGCCGGTGCCGCGGGCACCGCCGCAGCACTCGCGCGGCACGCCCGTCTCGACGCGGTCGTCGCGTTCAACGACGTGATGGCGCTCGGGGTGCTCGCCGCCTGCCGTCGCGCCGGTGTCGAGGTCCCGGACCGCGTCCGCGTGGTCGGGATCGACGGCCTGACGCTCGGCACGCTCGTCGCGCCGACCCTCACCACGCTCGCGGTCGACCTCGACGAGGTGGCCCGCCACGCGGTGGACCTGGCGCTCGGCATGCTCGACGGGTCGCTGCCGCGGTCCGGCCCGGCTGTGGAGCGGGTGGTCCGGCACCGGCTGGTGGTGCGCGAGTCAGCGTGAGCGGCTGACCAACCGGCCGATCGAACAACCGACCGGCGGACGGGAGGCGCGAGGCGGCCCGGATCCGCGCCTCCCGATTGGCGTTGGTTGCATTTGCAACCACAACCGTCTGGACGGTACACTAACGGGACCCTGACGGGGCGCGTGACGACTTCCGCGTCCCGTCTCGTCTGCGCTCAGCCCCTGCGGGTGGCCAGCGCGACACGCTCGAAGTCCTGGAGTCCGCCATGTCCGCCCTGCTCACCAGCCCCGTCGCCACCCGGATCACCACCAGTCGTGGCTCCCGGTTCGCCGCGCTCGCGGTGCTCATGCTGCCGGTGCTGCTCATCTCGGTCGACAACACCGTCCTGAGCTTCGCGCTGCCCTCGATCTCCCGCGCCCTGCACCCGGACGCCACCACGCAGCTCTGGATGGTCGACGCGTACCCGCTCGTCCTGGCCGGGCTGCTCGTCGTGATGGGCAGCGTCGGTGACCGCATCGGACGGCGCCGGATCCTGGTGGTCGGCGCGACCGGCTTCGCGCTGCTCTCCGCCGTGGCGGCCTTCGCCACCGAGGCCTGGATGCTCGTCGCGGCCCGGCTCGCGATGGGTGTCTTCGGCGCGATGCTCATGCCCGCGACGCTGTCGATCATCCGCAACGTGTTCCCCGACGCCGGCGAACGACGGCTGGCGCTCGCGGTCTGGTCGACGATGTTCGCCGCCGGCAACGCCCTCGGCCCGCTCGTCGGCGGCGTGCTGCTCGCGCACTTCCACTGGGGCAGCGTCTTCCTCGTCGCCGTGCCGATCCTCGTCGTGATGCTCGTCGCCGTGCCGTTCTGCGTGCCGGAGTCCCGCGACCCGGAGCCCGGGCCGGTGGACGTCCCGAGCATGCTGCTGTCCCTCGGCGCCCTCGCCCCGACGGTCTGGGCGATCAAGTCCCTCGTGCACCCGGAGGAGCGCGGTCTGGCGATCGCGATGGTCGCCGTCGGGGTGCTCTGCGGCATCGCGTTCGTCCGCCGTCAGCTGCGCTCCCGCACGCCGATGCTCGACATGCGCCTGTTCCGCAGCACCGCGTTCACCGGCAGCGTGCTGATGAACATGGCGGCGATGTTCTCGCTCACCGGGTTCCTGTTCTTCATCGCCCAGCACCTGCAGCTCGTGGCCGGACTCGACCCGTTCGCCAGCGGCGTGGTGCTCGTGCCCGGCGCGGTGCTGACGATCATCGCGGGCCTCGCCGTGGTGCCCGTCGTCGCCCGTGTCGCTCCGCGCTGGGTCGTGTCCGTGTCGCTGCTGTTCTCGGCGGCCGCGTACGCCCTCGTCGCGGTGCTCGGCCACCACGCCTCGATCGCCGCGCTGGCGTTCGCGTTCGTGCTGCTCGGCATCGGCATCGGCGCGTCCGAGACCGTCACGAACGACCTCATCATCTCGACCGCCCCGGCACACAAGTCCGGTGCGGCGTCGGCGATCTCGGAGACCGCGTACGAGATCGGCGCCGTGCTCGGTACCGCCGTCCTCGGCACGATCCTGGCCACGGCCTACCGAGCCCACGTCGTCGTGCCGGACGGACTGTCCTCGACGGCGCACACCGCGGCGGGAGAGACCCTCGGCGGTGCCGTCACCGCGGCGACGCAGCTCGGCGGGTCGGCAGGGCAGGCGCTCCTGGAATCGGCCCGTGCCGCCTTCGACTCGGGTGTGACGACGACGGCGGGCGTCGCGGCGGCGCTCATGGTCGTCGCCGCAGCGGGCGCCGTCGTGATGCTGCGGCGTCGCTGACCCGGCCGTCGCGGCACGCCCGGGATGGGCCGATCCTGTGAATCATGGACCGGCACCCGGGCGCAGGTCCTACGTTGGGAGGTGGCCGCGACGACCGCGGCCGCACCCACGAACGAGGAACGACCACGACTGACATGCCCGACGCCGCTCCGGTCGACGTCCCCCAGCCCGGCACCCCCACCGCCCCGACCTACGTAGACGCCACCACGGACGATATCACCTC
>NZ_QKSF01000026.1:0-14451 GCF_003234045.1 Curtobacterium sp. MCPF17_047
GTCCTCCCCACCCCGTCCTCCCGACCCTTCCCTGCCGCGGCCGGTGATGTGTAGAGTGCCGACACTGCACCGGTGCAGGACAGCACGAGGGGGAACCATGCACGACACCACACGCGATCGACTGACGGCACTCGCCGCGGTCGTCGCCGCACTCGTCCCGGCGATCGCCGTCGTCGCGAGCTGGCCGCAGGTCGCCCTCACGTGGCCGGACCAGTACAGCATCGGGTTCCGGGCGGTGATGGCCGTCGGTCTCGCCGCCGCTGCCGTGGTGACGATCGAGGCGCTCCGCAGTCATGACCACGTCCTGCTCGCCTTCGCCCTCGCCGCGCTGACGTACTCCGTGGCCGGACTCGTGCCCGGTGCCGCCTGGCCCCTCGGGACCGTGCTGTTCATCGCGGCCCGGGTGCTGCTGTTCGTCTTCGGGGTGCGGCTCGTCCTGCGAACCAGGCCCAGCACCACAACCGACACCACGACCGACACCACCGCCGGCGCTGCGAGCGGTCCGTTGCACCGCGTCGCCGCCTGGGCCGTGCTGGTCGGCGCCGGGATCTGGCTCGCGTGGACGGTCGTCGAGCCGGTCCTGTTCGGGTTCTTGATGCCGCCGCAGGACGCTTTGAGCGTTCTGTTCGCGATCCCGCAGACCGCGCAGTTCGTGGCGTTCGTCGGGGCGCTGCTGGTGTTCGCGCCGCCGCTCCTCCGCCCGGTCGGCGACGGTGCCCGACGGCTGTGGGAGACGGCCGACGTCCGCTGACGCCGACCGCCCGGTCCCTGGCCGCAGGGCTGCGTGTGCAGACGAGCGCAGTGCTCAGACCCGCGCAGTGCTCAGACCAGCGCGGCCGCGACCTCGGGTGACTCCTCCGGCACGGACCACGGACGCTGCGTCATGCCGCTGTCGCCCCGGACGGACACGATCGCGCCGGAGTCGTCGCGCGTGAACACGATGTCCTCGTCGATCGACCCGAACCGGTTGCCGGACGCCATCCGCAGCGTGTCCGCGTCGACGACCTCCAGGCGGACGGGAGACTCGGTCGGCACCGGCTGCGTCGGGTCGATCGCCAGCAGCCGCTCCCCGACGCGGGCGATGTCGGTGATCCCCTCGAAGGTGGTGAAGCGCCCGGTGTAGCGGTCGGTGTCGACGTCAGCCGGCACCGGCGCCCCGGGGGCGTGCTCGTCGGCGGCGGCATCGAGCAGGTGGACGATGCCGTAGGCCAGCATCGTCGCGGGACCCGTGGCGCTGCTCGTCAACACCGACACGACCAACGAGGACGCGGGGTCGAACACCGACTGCGTGATCTGCCCGGGGAACCCGCCGGAGTGGCCACGGACCTCCCGACCGTTGATCCGGTCGACGACGAACCCGGCGCCGTAACCGCGGGCGGCGGGGTCGCTGTCGAGCGCGCTCCACGCCTTCCGCTGGGCCAGCCGCTTGGCATGGTCGGAGAGCAGCGTGCCGCGGCCGGGCACGTGTGCCGAGAAGTACCGGACCAGGTCCGAGGCGGTGCCGTGGAACCCGGTGGCCGCGGCGAGCGCCCCCGTCGTCACGTGCGGGACGCGCTGCCGGGTGCGGGCGGTGTGCAGGCCGGTGTAGCCGATGACGTACTCGTCCTCGCGCGCCGGGTCGAACTCGGCGCCGGTGCCGGTGAGCCCGAGCGGCTCGGTGATCACGGTGCGGACGTGGTCGGCGTAACGGGTGCCGGTGACCGCCTCGATGACGAGGCCGAGCAGGCCGTAGCCCAGGTTCGAGTAGTTGAAGGCCGACCCGACGGGCACCTTCGCGCCGCCCGCGACGACGAGCGCGACGAGTTCCTCGGCGTCCGGGAACGGGTGTGCGAGCGCCCAGTGGTCGCCGTCGGCGCCGTCGCGGACGACTCCGGCACCCATCTCCATGAGCTCGCGGACGGTGGCGTCGGCGATCGGCGAACCGGCCTCGACCAGGGCGGGGACGAACGTGCCGACGGTGTCGTCGAGGCGCAGGGCGCCCTGGTCGGCGAGCTGGAGCAGCGCCGTCGCGGTGAACGTCTTCGAGTGCGAGGCGATCCGGAACAGGTCGGAGGTCGTCAGGCGACGCCCGGCCTCGACATCCGCGTAGCCGAAGGCGTCGGCGAACAGTTCCTGCCCCTCGAACCCGACGGCGACCTGCACGCCGGGCAACCGCAGCTGCCACACCTTGTAGGCGATCCACTCCCGGACGTAGGGCAGGACGGACTCGTAGGCAGCGCGCTTCTCCATGCCGGACAGCCTGGCATGTGCCACGCTCGTCGGATGCGGCACACACCATCCTTCCTGATGACCGAGGTCGACGAGGTCCGACGGCTCGTCGACGGGAACCCCTGGGCGACGATCGTGTCGCACACGGCGACGGGGCTGGTGGCGTCGCACTACCCGTTCCTGCTCGAACCGAGCGCCGACGACGAACTCGTCCTGGTGTCGCACGTCGGCCGTCCGGACGAGGTCGCGCACGAGCTCGGCCAGCACGAGGTCCTGGTCATCGTGCAGGGCCCACACGGCTACGTCTCCCCCGCCTGGTACCCGCCGGAGCAGTTCGTCCCGACCTGGAACCACACCACCGCGCATCTGTGGGGCACGCCGGAGATCCTGTCCGACGACGAGAACTTCCGGGTCCTCGGCGACCTCGTCGACCACTTCGAACGGGAGATGCCGTCCCCGGTGTCGCTCGACGTCGACCAGGACACCGCCCGCCGCATCGCCCGTGGCACCGTCGGCATCCGGCTGCGCGTCACCCGGTTCGACGCGCGCGCGAAGCTCAGCCAGAACAAGGCACCCGAGGTCGTCGACCGGGTGATCGCGGGTCTCCGCGCCGACGGGCCCTACGCGGCGCCGGCGCTGGCGGACGAGATGGAGCGCGTGCGCGCGCGTCGTGAGGACCTGGGCGACGCCGGACGGGAGGCGCTGTGACATCCGTCCTGCTCCGCACCGTCCGCCGTGTGGGCACGTCCGGCGCCCCCTCCGACGTCCTGGTCGTCGACGGACGGGTCGCCGCGATCGGACCGGCGGGGACGATCGACGCGCCCTCCGGCAGCGAGGTCACCACCGAGGTCGTCGAGGCGGACGGCGCCTGGCTCGGACCGGGGCTCCGTGACCACCACGTGCACTTCGACCAGTGGGCACTCATGCGGCAGCGCATCGACGTGCAGGACTGCGCCTCCGCCGAGGAGACCGCCGACCGCCTCGCCGAGGCCGCCCGCACTGCGCTCCCGGACCGCGTCCTGGTCGGACACGGCTACCGGGACGGACTCTGGCCGGCCCCGGCGCGACGCGAGTTGCTCGACCGAGCCGCCCCGGGCCTCCCGGTCGTCGTCGTCGCCGCGGACCTGCACGCCGTCTGGTGCAACACCCGCGCCCTCGCGCACTTCGCAGCGGCGCTCGGCCGTGCCCTGCCGGCGGGCGAGGACGGCGTCCTCCGTGAACAGGACGCCTTCGACGTCACCGGTGCGCTGTCCCGGGTGCCCGGCGAACTGCTCGACGCCGCCGTCGAGGAAGCGGTCGACGCCGCCGCCCGACGCGGGGTGACGGGCGTCGTGGACCTCGAGATGGTGTTCGGACTCGACCGATGGGCGCGCCGGATCGCCGCCGGCACGGACGGCATCCGCGTGGCATCCGGCGTCTACCCGGGCGAGCTCGACGGCGTGGTCGCCCGCGGCCTCCGCACCGGCGACGTCGTGCCGGGCACCCGCGGCCTGCTGATGATGGGGCCGTTCAAGGTGATCACCGACGGGTCTCTCGGCACGCGGACCGCCGCGACCTCGGACGGCGGGGGGCTGCTCACCTGGACGCCGGAGGACCTCCTCCCGGTCCTCCGCCGTGCCGTCGCCGCCGGACTCGTCCCCGCCGTCCACGCCATCGGCGACCGGGCCGTCACGCTGGCACTCGACGCGTTCGAGACCGTCGGCACCCGCGGCACCATCGAGCACGCCCAACTGCTGCAGCCCGACGACGTCCCGCGGTTCGCGCGGCTCGGCGTCGTCGCCTCCGTCCAGCCCGAGCACGCCATGGACGACCGCGACATCGCTGACCACCACTGGGCGGGCCGCACCGACCGGGCCTTCCCGTTCGCCGCACTCGAGCGAGCCGGAGCCCGGATGCAACTCGGATCGGACGCCCCCGTCGCGCCACTCGACCCGTGGGTGGCGCTCGCCGCCGCCGTCGGCCGGGACCGCGACGGACGGGCTCCGTGGCACCCGGAGCAGCGGATGTCGGCGCTCGCCGCGTGGCGGGGCAGCACCGACGGCCGCGTCGGCGTGGCCGTCGGCGACGTCGCCGACCTGGTCCTCGTGCCGTCCGACCCGCTCACGGCGACGTCGGCCGCACTCCGCACGATGCCGGTCCTGGCCACCGCCGTCGCCGGCCGCTGGACCCACTGGGCCGTCTAGGTCCTCGCGAAACGCAACGGTGGCGTCGTCACGCACGGCAGTAGCCCTGCGGAGCGCCGCCACCGTTGCGTGTTGCGGGAGGGCTACTTCTGGTCCTTCGGGCACCAGTAGAGCTTGCGGCCGGCCATGTCGGCGATCCGGATCTCGGTGCCGCAGACCCGGCAGGGTTCGCCCTGGCGGTGGTACACCCAGTGGCGGTCCTTCCGCGAGCGCAGTGCCTTCTTGTGGTCGGCGTCGGACAGGCCGTCCATCGTCAGCATCAAGCCGTCCCGGACGCCGTCGTGCAGCAGCTTCGACCAGTCCGCCCAGAGCGCCTTCGCCTGCTTCACGGTGATCTTCTTCCCGACCTTGTACGGGTCGAGGCGCTGCCGGAACAGCAGCTCCGCGCGGTAGATGTTGCCGATGCCGCTCACCACGGACTGGTCCATCAGCAGCTGCCCGATCGCGACGTTGCGCTTCCGGATGTTCTCCACGAACACCTTCTCGGCCTCCGGGCCGTCGTCGTTCATCGGGTCCGGGCCGAGCTTGTCGAGCGCACGCTGCACACCGGCGGGATCCTCGACGACGCAGGCAGTCGGGCCCCGCAGGTCAGCGACGGTGTCCTCGGTGAGCAGCCGTACACGCACCTGGCCGACCGGGTCCGGCGGGAAGGCCTCGATCGGGTCCTCGGTCTTCTCCTGCTCGGCCATCCGGTAGCGGGCGAGTCGCGGGGCGCCGATCGAGGACAAGGACTCCTCGCGGTCGTCGTCGTCCGACAGCGCTTCGGCGGTGGAGATCACGCCGGCGAAGTCCCACGCCCCGTACAGGCCGAGGTGCACACGGAGGAACAGGTCGCCCTCGAACTCCAGGAACATCTGCTTGCCGACGGCACGGGCAGCAATCAGTTTCTTGCCGTCGAGCTGTGCGGCGCCCGCGGCGAACCGGCCCTGCGGGCTGGACACCTCGCAGCGCTTGCCGACGAAGTGCCGGGTGAACTGGTTGGCGATTCGGTGGACGGAGTGACCCTCGGGCATGCGTTCCGTTCTACCCGCTACCGCTGACGACCCGTGTCCCCCGAAAGCCGACCGCGTGGCCCGGTCCGCGGTGACCGGGCCGGAGGTGCCCTGCTACGCGTCGACCTGCTTGCCGGCGATCGTGCCGGTCTGCTCGTACTCGGCGAGCTGCGCGATCCGGCGGGCGTGGCGCTCCTCGCCCGAGAACGGCTCGGCGATGAACAGGTCGACGAAGCGGATGGCCTCTTCCTCGGTGTGCTGACGGGCACCGATCGAGATGACGTTCGCGTCGTTGTGCTGGCGCGCGAGGACCGCGGTCGACTCGTTCCACACCAGCGCCGCCCGGATGCCCTCGACCTTGTTCGCGGCGATCTGCTCACCGTTGCCCGATCCGCCGAAGACGACGCCGAGGGCCTGGACCCCCGCGCGCTGGTCCTGCACCACGGCGTGCGCGGCGTTGATGCAGAACGAGGGGTAGTCGTCCAGCGGCTCGTACTCGGTCGGACCGTGGTCCACGACCTCGTGGCCGGCTTCGGTCAGGTGCGAGGCGAGGGTCTTGTTGAACTCGAGGCCGGCGTGGTCCGTTCCGAGGTGGATGCGCATGGACCGATCCTATTCCTGCACCCGCGGCGGGCTTCCCGCGCCCGCTCCGGACGGCAGGCGCGGTGCCGGACGTGGGGCGGGCCTCCGGTCCGCGAAAGCGACAGATCTGCGCGCACCTTCCGCCGCGGACTGTCGCTTTCGCGCACGAGCCGGGCCGGGCGGGCAGGCCGGGCCGGGCCGGCCAGGCCGAGCCGGGAGGCGCGGTGCCGGACCCGGAGCGGTCCTCCCGTCAGCGCTGGCGGACCACCACGACGACGTACCGGCACGGCTCGTCGCCGGCGTTGCGGTAGACGACGTCGGCCGGTTCGCCGAGTTCGATCCGGTCCCCCGCGCCGAGGCGCGTCGTGGTCGCACCCACCTGCAGTTCGAGGGCCCCGTCGACGACCCAGATGCAGTGCCGCAGGAAGGCGTACGCGCTGGCGGGGTAGGCGACCTCGCGACCGGCGGGCAGGCGCACCTCGGTCACGTCGGCGGGGAAGTCCGCGCTCGACAGGGGCCGGCGGCGGTACCCGGTCTCCGGGTCGGTCCACGAGTCGGCCGAGACGGCACGCTGCACCCCGCGGGCCTCGTCCGGATCGCTGGTCCGGGGCACCTCGTGCTCGAGGGCCTCGTCGAGGAGCTGCGAGACGGTGAGCCCGAACGCGCCGGAGAGACGGCCCAGGATCGTCGCCGTCGGGCTCGAGACGCCCCGCTCGACGCGGTTGATCATGGCGCGGGAAACGCCGGACTCCTCGGCGAGTTCCGTGAGGCTCCAGCGGCGCTCGGTGCGGAGGCGCTGCAACCGCTCCCCCAGCCGGCGCTGGTCGGCGTCATCCGGGTGATCGATCTCCGCACGATCACTGTCCGCGCGCCCACTGCCCTTCCGCTCCTGGTCCGTCCGCTCCTGGTCCGGGATTGCGTCGGCACCCTCGGGCTCGTCTACGATGTGAGACATGGCGACAGCATATGCGACAGATGCGGTTCGGGTCCGCGACTGCACTCCCGCGGACCTCGACGTCGTGCACGCACTCCACGTCGACGCGGTCCTGCACTCGACGGCGATCTGGCAAGAGGTCCCGCACCCCCGCGCCTGGTTCGACACCTGGCTGGCCGAGCGGCAGGGCGACGGCTGGCCCGTCCTGGTCGCCGAGGTCGACGGGGTCGTCGCCGGGTACGCGACCTACTCGCAGTGGCGACCCCACCAGGGCTACCGGCTCACCGTCGAGCACAGCGTCTACGTCGTCGAGTCGTTCCGCGGGCGGGGTGTCGCCTCGACGCTCATGCGCGCCCTCGTCACCCGCGCCACCGAGGAGGGCCGGCACGTGATGATCGCCGGCATCTGCAGCACCAACACGGGGTCGATCGCGCTCCACGAGCGACTCGGGTTCGCGACGGTCGCGGTCGTCCCGGAGGTCGGCCGCAAGTTCGACCGATGGCTCGACCTGACGCTGATGCGGTTGCCGCTGGCCTGATCTGACCTTGCTCAGGCCGGGCTGCACCCCGCAGGGACATCGCGTCCGTCAGAACGGTGCGCAGTGCACGCGTCTGGCCGCTGACCGGGAGGCCCGTGGCGGGGCCGACCCGCGCCTCCCGTCCGCCCCGCACCACGCGAGCCCGCCCGCTCCGACATCGCGTCCGTCAGAACGGGCCGCAGCGCACGCGGCTGGACGCGGACCGGGAGGCTCGTGGCGGGGCCGACCCGCGCCTCCCGTCCGCCCCGCACCACGCGAGCCCGCGGGACCGCGACGGCACCGGCCGTGTTCTGCCCCCGCACCGACATCGCGCCCCGTCGGAACGGGGGGCGATGCACGCGGCGGGCGCGACCGTCGTGGTCGCGCCGGGGTCAGTCCTCGACCGTGTCGAAGACCGGACCGGTCGTGCGGGAGCGCTTGAGCTCGAAGAAGCCCGGGTAGCGGGCCGCGGCGACGACGCCGTCCCAGAGGTCGAGTGCCTGCTGGCCCTTCGGCGCCGGCGAGATGACCGGTCCGAAGAAGGCGACACCGTCGACGGCGATGACGGGCGTGCCGACGTCCTGGCCGACCCGCTCGATGCCGTCCCGGTGGCTCTCGCGCATCGCGACATCGGTCTCGTCGGTCCACGCGGCGTCGGCGAGGTCGGCCTCGAGGCCGAGCTGCTCGAGGACGGCCGGCACGACCTGCTTCGGGTCCTTCTGCTGGCGGTGGTGGATCTGCTCGCCGAGCGCGTCGTAGAGACGCTTCACGACCTCCTGGCCGTGGCGTGCCTTCGCAGCCGTCACCAGGCGCGAGTACACCTGGTTCCGCTCCATCGCCTCGCGGTACTCCGCCGGCATGTCCTCGTTGTGCTCGTTGAGGACGAAGAGGCTCATCACGTTCCAGGTCACGTCGAGGTCGCGGTGCTGCTCGACCTCACCCACCCAGCGGCTCGTCATCCACGCCCAGGGGCAGGTCGGGTCGAACCAGAACTCCACAGCAGTCCGGGTCGCAGGGGTGTTCTCCACAGTGGTGTCAGTCACAGGTCGTGAGCGTACGCCCGCTCGCTAGGCTGGTCACGAGCCGTCCCGCCGTCGCACGATGCCGAGCGGGACCACCGACACGTGGACATCGATCGTCCGCGTCCGCAGCGAAGATGGAGCGTCCGTGCCCGGAGAGAACCTCACCAGAACCGAAGCCCAGGAACGTGCCGGCATCGTCAGTGTCCAGACTTACGACGTCGAACTCGACCTGACCCGCGGCGCCGAGAGCTTCGGCAGCACCACCCGTGTGCGCTTCACGGCCACGCCCGGCGCCAGCACGTTCATCGACGCCATCACGAAGACCGTCCACTCGGTCACCCTGAACGGCGTGACGCTCGACGTCGCCGCCGTGAACGACGGCGTCCGCATCCAGCTCGCCGACCTGCAGGCGCAGAACGAGCTCGTCGTCGTCGCCGACGCGCTGTACACGAACACCGGCGAAGGCCTGCACCGCTTCGTGGACCCCGTCGACGACGAGGTCTACCTGTACTCGCAGTTCGAGGTCCCGGACAGCCGGCGCGTGTTCGCCGTGTTCGAGCAGCCCGACCTCAAGGCCGAGTTCAGCTTCACCGTGACCGCACCGGCACGTTGGCAGGTCGTCTCGAACGCTCCCACGCCCGAGCCGCACGTCGACGGGGACCACGCCACGTGGACCTTCCCGCCCACGGCGAAGATCTCGAGCTACATCACCGCGCTCATCGCCGGCCCGTACGAGGTCGTCCGCAGCGAGCTCACCAGCCGTGACGGCCGGACCATCCCGCTCGGGGTGTTCGCGCGGAAGTCGCTGGCCGAGTACCTCGACCCCGAGTACGTCTTCGACATCACCCGCAAGGGCTTCGCGTACTTCGAGGAGAAGTTCGACGTCGCCTACCCGTTCGAGAAGTACGACCAGCTCTTCGTGCCGGAGTTCAACGCCGGTGCGATGGAGAACGCGGGTGCCGTCACCTTCACCGAGACGTACGTGTTCCGCTCGAAGGTCACGGACGCCATCAAGGAGCGCCGGGTCGTCACGATCCTGCACGAGCTCGCCCACATGTGGTTCGGCGACCTCGTGACCATGAAGTGGTGGAACGACCTGTGGCTCAACGAGTCGTTCGCGGAGTGGGCGTCGACCATCGCCACGGCCGAAGCCACCGAGTGGACCGAAGCGTGGACCACGTTCCAGGCGATGGAGAAGTCCTGGGCCTACCGCCAGGACCAGCTGCCCTCGACGCACCCGATCGTCGCGACGATCAACGACCTCGAAGACGTCCAGGTCAACTTCGACGGCATCACCTACGCGAAGGGTGGCTCGGTCCTCAAGCAGCTCGTCGCGTGGGTCGGCATCGACGCGTTCTTCGCGGGCGTCTCGGCCTACTTCAAGAAGCACCACCACTCCAACACCGAGCTGAAGGACCTGCTCGTCGAACTCGAGTCCACCAGCGGCCGTGACCTGTCCGAGTGGTCGAAGCTGTGGCTCGAGACCGCCGGCGTGAACACCCTCCGCCCGGAGATCCAGGCCGACGCCGACGGTGTGATCACCTCGTTCGCCGTGCTGCAGGAAGCCCCGGCCGACCACCCGACGCTGCGACCGCACCGACTGGCGATCGGCGTCTACTCCTTCACGAACGACGCTTCGGCACCGTTCGGTGCCGACACCGCGTCGTCCGGCGGCAAGCTCGAGCGGGCACACCGCGTCGAGATCGACGTCGACGGAGCCCGCACGGACGTGCCCGAACTGGTCGGCGTGCACCGCGGCGACCTCGTGCTGCTCAACGACGACGACCTGGCCTACGCCAAGATCCGTCTCGACGAGCAGTCCCGTCGCACTGCGATCGAGCACCTCGCCGCGATCGCGAACCCCCTCGCGCGTTCCATCGTGTGGGGCGCCGTCTGGGACGCCACCCGTGACGCCGAGTCCCCCGCCAGCGACTACGTGTCGCTCGTGCTCGGGAACATCGCGACCGAGACCGAGTCCACGACGATCCGGACCACGCTGTCGCAGCTGTTGCTCACCGCGCGCAACTACGTCGCGCCGGCGAAGTCCGACAGCACCGTCCGTACCGTCGGTGACACCCTCTGGCAGCTCGCGTCGTCGGCCGAGTCCGGTTCCGACGCGCAGTTCCAGTTCGTGAAGTTCTTCGCGCAGATCCCCTCGACGCCCGAGCACGTGGCGACGCTCCAGGGGCTGCGTGACGGCTCGGTGACGCTGCAGGGGCTCGAGGTCGACACCGATCTCCGCTGGGAGCTGCTCGAGGGCCTCGTGCTCGCCGGCGCTGCGGGCAACGGCGAGATCGACACCGAGCTCGCCGCCGACCGCACGGCCTCGGGTGAGCAGGCCGCCGCGCGTGCCCGGGCGACGATCCCCACGGCCGAGGGCAAGCTCGCCGCGTTCTCGTCGCTCGTCGACAGCGACGACGCGCCGAACGCGATCGTCCGTCAGACCACGATCGGGTTCCAGCACGTCAACTCCCCGGTCGTGCTCGAGGGCCTCGTGACACGGTACTTCGACGTGATCACCCGCATCTGGGACGAGCGCAGCTACCACATCGCCGACACCGTCGTCACGGGGCTCTACCCCGCGCCGCTGGCGTCGACGGAGCTGCGTGACGCGGCGGTGGCGTGGCTCGAGGCACACCCGGAGACGCCGGCGCTGCGCCGCATCGTCACCGAGAACCTCGCGGGCACCGAGCGTGCCCTCCGCGTCCAGGCAGCGGACGTCTGACCCTGATGTGACGAGCGGCGAGGCCTCGGCGTTCCTCCAGGGAGGCCGAGGCCTCGCCGCTTAGCATCGATCGGATCATGCTCTTGGCTGCAGACACCACCGACGTCTCGAAGTGGGCGTCGAACACGTTCACCCAGTTCGTCGACACCTGGCACGTCCCGATCACCATCGTCATCGTCCTGCTCGCGGCGGTGGTCCTCCGGCTCATCCTCCGCCGGACGATCAAGCAGGTCGTCGACCGCATCGTCAACGGCGTGAAGAAGCGGCAGGGTGCCGCGGACACGCAGGCGCTCGTCGCCTCGCCGCTGCAGACCGCCCGGGTCGTCCAGCGCACCCGGACCCTCGGCAGCGTGCTCGAGAACCTGGCGACCGTCGTCGTCGCGGTCATCGCGTTCGCCATCATCATCTCGACGGTGTTCCCGACCGCCGCCGTCGGCATCGTCGGTGGCGCCTCGGTGGTCGCCGCCGGCCTGGCGGTCGGTGCCCAGAGCATCGTCCGCGACATCCTGTCCGGCATCTTCATGATCCTCGAGGACCAGGCCGGGGTGGGTGACGTCGTCGACACCGGGCAGGCGACCGGCGTCGTCGAGAGCGTCGGCCTACGCGTCATGCAGATCCGCGATGTCAACGGGATCCTCTGGTTCGTGCCGAACGGCCAGATCCTGCGCGTCGGCAACCTGTCCCAGGGGTGGTCCCGTGTCCTGGTGGACATCACCGTCCCCTACGACACCGACATCGACGCGGTGCAGGACGCCCTCCTGCACGCTGCCGTCACCATGTCGCAGGAGTCCCGGTGGCGTCAGCGCATCGTCGAGAAGCCCGAGATCTGGGGCCTGCAGTCGATCACGGACACCGGCATGGTGTTCCGCTTGGTCGTGAAGACCCGTGCCTCCGAGCTCGACGTCGTCGGCCGCGAGCTCCGCATCCGACTCAAGCACAGCGTCGACGAGCTCGGCGTCACCCTGCCCGCGATGGCGATGATCATGCCCGCCGGGTGGGAGAACGCCACCTCCGTGAACGGCCTGCGCCCGGTACGGACAGCGCCGGTCCCGACACCCGCCCGGTCCCGCAGCGCACGACGGAACGTCTTCGGGCGGGCCATCCGCACCGGGGAAGAACCCAGCACCGACCACGAGGACTCGCCATGACCGGACCGTCCCTGCCGATCGGGCCACCGGCCGGAGCCGCTGGTCGGCCCGACAGCAGCGGTCGCGCCGACGGTGCCGGCGCGGTTCCGGGGCAGCCCGTCACGCTCCGTGTCGGATCGGGCGGCGCCGCGGCGAGCGGATCGCTCTTCGACCGCATCGGTGGCGCGCCGACGTTCGACCGTCTGGTAAGGCGCTTCTACGAGGGAGTGCAGCACGACGAGGTCATCTGGCCGATGTACCCGGCCGACGACCTCGAGGGGGCGATCTGGCGGCTGTCGCAGTTCCTCCAGCAGTACTGGGGTGGACCGTCCACGTACAGCGAACAGCGCGGACACCCCCGCCTGCGGATGCGGCACAACCCGTTCCACATCACGCCCGAGGCGCGCGAGCACTGGCTCCAGCACATGCACGACGCGGTGGAGTCGCTCGGACTCGCTCCGCTCGACGAGGCCGAGCTCTGGGGGTACCTGGACCGTGCGGCCCACGCGATGACGAACGCGTTCGACTGAGTCGGGGGACGTTCGGCAGCCTCGGACGTGCCGGATGACGGACGGGAGGCCCGTGGCGGATCCAACACGGGCCTCCCGTCCGTCACCCGCTCGCCCCGCTCAAGCAGGTCACTCGGCTCACCGTCGGAGTCGGAGTCGGAGTCGGAGTCGGAGTCGGAGTCGGGCATCGGGCCGGGGTCGGGGCCAGGCGTCCCGCGTCGAGGCCGGCCGTCGGCGGTCGAGACCGGGCTAGGAGCTCAGGGTCCAGGCGCGCCGCTTGACGAGCACGTGCCCACGCGAGGTCGTGAGTCGACTCCACGGACCGGTCTCGAACAGGCGCACCGGTTCGGTGCCGAGGAACCCGAGACTCTCGGCAGCGAATCCCGCGCCGGCAGGCAGGTGCTCGACGCCGGTGATCGGCCGACCCCACACCTCGGAGCGAACGCGTCGGACGATCGACTCCCCCGAGCTCGCCGGCACGGCGGCCGCGACCTCGTCAATCCCCTGCCGCGCCGCGCGGTGCAGGAGCTCCGCGGAGACGTCCGGCAGCGGGGCCCATCCACCACGGGGCGGCGAGATCGCTGCCCACGTCACGGTGTGGACCTCGAGGGGCAACTCGACCTCGATCGGGGTGGCACGCGTCGGGTCGGCGCTGTCCGCGTGGTCGGCGTCCTGAGCCTCGGCGAGCAGCCGCAGACGTTCCTGGAACGACCGCAGCGGCACGACGACGTCGATGTTCTCCGGCTGCGTCAGCGCGAAGGTCCGGAGGCCGAGGACGGTCGGCAGCTCGTCGAGCAGACCGAGCGGGTAGAGGATCGCGGTGTAGACCGCCAGGACCCCCGAGTCGGCGATGAGCCGGACCGACCCGTCCTCGATGCGAGCGGCCCGCCCGAGGTAGGTGCGGAGGTCACCGAGCGAGGCGGCGTCGGGAAGGGTGAACGAGCTGCTCATGTCACCTCCGATCCTAGCCGCGACCGTCCGGGCACCCGCTGGTCGACCTCTCGGCGTCCTCTCGGCGTCCTTTTGGCACTCTCCGGGTTCGAGTGCTAAAACTGGATGCAGTTGAGTCAGAGCGACTCAACCGACAACCATCCAGTGAAGGAGTTGATGTCAGATGGCCATGAACTTCGACCCGTTCCGCGAGCTCGACCGTCTCGCCGGGTCCCTCCTCGCCGGAGCGGGAGCGGGCCCACGCTCGATGCCGATGGACCTCTACCGCGCCGGTGACCACTACGTCATGGACGTGGACCTGCCCGGCGTCGATCCGGGCTCGGTCGACATCGACGTCGACGGTTCCGTGCTGACGATCCGGGCTGAACGGACCCTCGGTGCCCCCGACGGTGCGCAGTGGCTCACGCGAGAGCGGCAGCCCGGCTCGTTCGTCCGGCAGCTCACGCTCGGCGACGGCCTGGACGTCGAACGGATCGCCGCGCACTACGACAACGGCGTGCTCAGCGTGACGATCCCCGTCCAGGAGTCGTCGAAGCCGCGGAAGATCGCCATCAGCACGGGCGACAGCACCGGGGCGCTCGCGGTCGAAAGCGCCACGTCGAGCAGCTGACGCATTGACCAGTCGACCGTGGGGTCGGTCCCGATGCGGGCCGACCCCACGGTCGATTCCCCGACACCCCTCACCCTGCCCCCGCCTGTCG
>NZ_QKSF01000027.1:0-10952 GCF_003234045.1 Curtobacterium sp. MCPF17_047
GCGTGCTCCTGTTCGGCGGAGCCCTGCCGGAGACAGCCGCACCGGCCGCCCCGGCCACCCCGACCGCCACCCCGACGGCCGCCCCGACGCCCGACCCGACATCCGCACTGACCCCGCCGACCGGGAAGACCTGGTTCGGCCCCGACCTCGACTGGGGCTCGGACGCCCCCGACGGGTACGAGGGCCGACTCGACGCCACCCCGTCGATGTACGGCGTCGAGATCGCCTACCCGGTCGACCGGCGGGCCGAGGAGCAGTTCCTCCGCTCCACCCGGGCGGCCGCCGCGCAGGGCGCCGTGCTCGTCGTCAGCCTGGTGCCGGACCAGTCCCTCCGGTCACTGACGAAGGCCGACGCCCGACGCGCGAACACGCTGTTCGAGCAGGCCCATCGGCAGTACGACACCCAGCTCCTGGTGCGCTTCGCCCCGCAGATGAACGGCACGTGGGTGCGGTGGGGGCAGCAGCCGACGCAGTTCGTGCAGGCCTTCCGGACCGTGGCGCGGCAGGTGCACACGGGGGACTCGGACGCCCGCATGGTCTGGTCGCCCTCGTACGGCGCCGGCTACCCGTTCGGCTCGTCGGCCGGTCGCCTGGCGGACCTGTCGGCGACGGACACCGAGAAGCTCGACACGAACGGCGACGGCCAGATCACCGCGGCCGACGACCCCTACGAGCCGTACTGGCCCGGCGCGTCGTCCGTCGACTGGGTCGGCCTGTCCATGTTCTACTTCGGCAAGGGCAAGGCCACCGAAGCAGCGGGTCGCGACGTCCCACTGACGAGCAACGACGTGCCCGCGTCCGACGAGGTCGCGCAGCGCTTCGCCGAGCGCTGGGGCTACGACCGGCAGCAGCCCGGCTCGTTCGTCGACCGGTTCGCCGTCGAACGTGACCGACCGATGCTGCTCGACACCGGCGCGCTCTACGACCACTCATTGAGCGGTGCCGGCGAGCTGCAGGTGAAGCAGGGCTGGTGGCGGCAGGTCATCGCCGAGGTGCGGAAGACCCCCGAGATCCGCGGGGTCACCTTCGTCGAGGCGGACCGCCGCGAGCCGGAGGCCGGCAACCGCGTGGCCGACTGGCGCTTCGCGAAGGCCCCGGGCATCGCCGGCTCGTTCCGCACGGACCTGCAGGGTGCCGACCAGTTCGTCTTCGGTCCGGTCACCGACCGGGTGACCCCGCAGCAGGGTGCTGCCGCGACGAACCAGCAGCTCGACACCGGCGGCGACCAGATGGCGTGGATCGTCTGGTTGGCGGCAGGGCTCGCGCTCGTGTTCGTCCTCAGCGGTCTGGTCGGACGGCTCGTGCCGAGCTGGCGGTACCCGGACGACGGCAAACCGGGGCGTGACCTGCGCCTGGACCTGTTCCGTGGCTTCATCATCCTGGCGGTGGTGATCACGCACATCGAGGTCTCCGGCCCGTACTCGTACCTGACGCTGCACGCGGTCGGCGCGATCACCGGCGCCGAGATGTTCGTGTTCCTCTCCGGCATGGTGCTCGGCATGGTCTACCCCCTGGGCGTCGCCCGCTTCGGCGAGTGGGCGTCCGCGGTCGGCGCCTGGAAGCGTGCCCGCAAGCAGTACGTCGTCACACTCGTGGTGATCCTCATCGTCTTCGCGCTGAGCTTCGTCCCGCTGCTCGACACCGACGCGATCACGACGTTCACCGACCGCGGCACGGGCCTCGACGGCGTGCAGGCCGAGGGACGCGTCTACGACCTGTACCCGAACGCGATGCAGCTGTTGGCGTACCCGCCGCCCTGGTACGCCATCCGGCAGTTCCTGCTGCTCGAGATGGGCCCGTGGCCGTTCAACATCATGGGTCTGTTCGTGGTGCTCAGCCTGTTCATCCCGGTGTTCATGTGGGTGATCCGTCGCGGGTACTGGTGGGCGCTGCTCCTCGTCAGCTGGGCGCTCTACGTGTTCCAGGCGGTGGACCCCGGGTTCAAGCCGCTCAACGCGCAGTTCGACGCGGTGTTCCCGCTGCTGACCTGGCAGGTGGTGTTCACCCACGGCCTGGTGCTCGGCTACTACCGACGCCAGATCACCCGGGCGTTGACCGGACGGCTCGGCAAGGTGCTCATCGGCGTGCTGGTCTGCGGGTACGCGGCGTTCCTGGTCTACGTGTGGGCGGGCGACCGGTTCGCGTTCACCCCGGCACCGTTCCCCGCGACCATGTACCAGGACCTCTACAACACGGCGTACCAGCGTGTGGACCTGCAGTGGGGTCGCCTGATCGACATCGCCTTCTTCGCGATCGTCTCGTACGCGATCCTCACCGTGTTCTGGAAGCCGGTGAACGCGGTCATCGGGTGGCTGTGGATCCCGCTCGGGCAGGCCAGCCTCTACGTCTTCGTGTGGCAGGTGTTCTTCGCGCTGGTGATCGCGTCACTGCCCCTCGACTACGGCAACGTCTGGATCGGCACCGCCGTCCACACCGCGCTCATCCTGCTCAGCTGGTACATGGTGCGGCGGAAGTTCCTGTTCTCCGTCATCCCGCGCTGACGCTCCGACCGCAGGGCGGCGACGGAACGGACTGGAGGCTCGTCACCAGCTGGTGACGAGCCTCCCGTCCGTCGTCCGCCCCGGTCCTCCGCCGGGTCGCGCCGTCAGTCCCCGTACTGCCGCGTGAGCTCGCGCCGCAGTACCTTCCCGCTCGGACCGATCGGCAGCACGTCGACCACGTGGTAGACCCGCGGGTACTTGAACGATGCGACGTGCTCGCGCACGAACGCGTCGAGCGCGTCGGACCCCGCCGCGCCGTCGCGGAGGACCACGGCCGCGTGCACCTCCTGCCCGTGCACCGGGTGGTCGACGCCGAACACCGCGGCCGAGGCGACGTCCTCGTGCCGGTGCAGCACCGCCTCGATCTCGGACGGGTAGACGTTGTACCCGTTCCGCAGGATGAGGTCCTTCTTGCGGTCCACGATGCTGACGTACCCGTCGTCGCTCAGGACGCCGATGTCGCCGGTGCGCAGGTACCCGTCGGCCATCGCGGCCTCGGTGGACTCGGGGTCGTCGAGGTAGCCGAGGAACAGGTTGTGCCCGCGGACCACGATCTCGCCCGGTTCACCGACCGGCACCGGCACGATGCGTCCCTCGACCTCGGCGTCCGCCACGACGACGTCGACACCCCACACGGCGGGACCGACGCTGCCGGCCCGGCTCGGGACACCGCGTGGGTTCACCGAGATGACCGGAGAGGTCTCGGTCATGCCGTAGCCCTCCTGGATCGGCGCCCGGAAGGTCGACTCGAAGCGTTCCAGCACGGCGGCGGGCAGGGCCGCGCCGCCGGAGACGCACCAGCGGAACGGCGGTCGGGCGTCGTGCTGCTCGGCTGCCCCGAGGAGCGCGATGAACATCGTCGGGACGCCGAGGAACGCGGTCACCTGCTGGTCGGTGCACAGCTGCAGCGCGGTGGCCGCGTCGAAGCGTGGGAGCAGCACGATCGTCGCTCCGCGGCGGAGGGTGGTGTTCATCACGACCGTCTGCCCGAACGTGTGGAACAGCGGGAGGCCGCCGAAGACGACGTCCTCCTCGCGCAGGTCGAACACGTCGATGATGCAGACGTTGACCTGCTCGACGAGGGCGAAGTGCGATCCGACGGCACCCTTGGGCTGCCCGGTCGTGCCGCTGGTGAACAGGATGGTGGCGGGGTCGAGCGGGTTCGTCGCGACGACGGCGTCGAGCGGCTCGCCCTCCGACGCCAGCGCGGTCAGCGAGAGGACGTCGTCGCCGGCCCCGACGCCGACGACGAGCGCGCCGGTCTCGGCGGCCGCGGGGCCGGCCTCGCCGAGCACCGAGCCGGCGGCGATGAGCACGCGGGCGCCGGAGTGGCCGAGGACGTGGGTGATCTCCTCGCGCTTGAACAGCAGGTGGATCGGGACGACGACGGCGCCCATCGCGAGGACGGCGAAGTACGCCACCAGGAACTCGGGCACGTTCGGCAGCATCACCGCGACCCGGTCGCCGCGCTCGACCCCGCGTGCGCGGAGGCCACCGGCGGTCGCGCGGACCCGCTCCCAGAGCTCGCCGTAGGTCAGTTCGTGGACGCCGTCCGGCATCGCGGTGAGGACGGCGGTCTTGCCGGAGTGCCGTCGTGCGCCCTCGGCCACGATCGTGGCGACGTTCAGTGTTCCCGGTCCGGTGGTGCTGGTGGACATCGTGCCCCTCTTCGTCGGTGCGGGCGTCGTCGCCCTCGGTCGCGCCGCTGGTGAGACGACGCTGCGCGGTCGTCGGGTCCGACCGCCCTCCCGACGCTACCCAGCACGGGCGGTCCGCATGCAGCCCCCGTTCGGCGGACAGGGCGCCGTGCCCGGGCCGCACCACGACGGACGGGAGGCCCGCGGCGATCCCGCCACGGGCCTCCCGTCCGTCCTGGTGTGCGCCAGTGCGCCGGTGCGCTGGTGCCCCGGAGCGCTGGTGCGTGACGCTCAGCGCGACGCGATGGGCGTGGGGTCCACCGGGTCCGGCGGCACCGGCAGGGAGCCGCGGATCTGGTTCTGCGCCTGGCAGTCGCTCGTGCAGTTCGTCGCGCCGGCGCTGAGTTCGACGGCGTCCTCGCCGAGCACCCCACCGAGACGGCCGCCGGGCTGCACCGTCCAGGTGGTGGTCGTCGCCGTCTGCGAGGTCTTCGTGGCGACCTGCGGGCTGTCCTTGCCGAGCAGCATCTGGTGCGCGTCGCTGCCGGAGGTCACGGCGGCGGTGCCGTCGCCGAAGTTGACCTTGCCGGTGTACGGGTTGACGAAGTAGAACAGCCCGGCGCCGAGGGTGTGGGTGAAGGTGACGGGACCGGCGAACTCGGTCTCCATCTGGAAGATCCCGCCCTGCGCGCCGTCCTTCGCCTGGATCTTGAACTTGCCGGCCCCGGTGCTGAAGATCGCGACGAGCGTGTCGTCGCGGACCTCGAGTGACGACAGCCGGGTACCGGCGAGCTGTGCGGCGGTGAGCGAGGGCACCTTCGACGCGAACACCACCGTCGGCTTCGTGACCATCCGCTGCGAGTCGGGCGCACCGGTCAGCGTGTAGTCGTACACCCCGAGGTCGGCGAGCCGGATGTCGAAGCCGTTGTGCTTGCCGCGCACCGCGATGGTGCCCGAGACGGCGGTGTCCCGGAGCTTGTAGTCCTTGCCGACGGCGGGGTTCGTGGTGGTGCCGTTGACCGTGACGGCGTAGTCGCCGCCGGTCGAGGTCTTGCCGGACGCCTGTGCCGGGGCGACCCCGACGAGGGCGACCGCGGCGACGGTGGCGGCGGCGAGGGCCGCCGCGAGGAGCGTGGCCGTCCCGCGGGTGCGGCCGGTACGGCCGGTGCGGTGGTCGGTGGTGGTGGGCATGGTGTGCCTCCTGTGCGGGGCGGTTCGAGACTCCGGACCGGTTCGATGTGCGGGGCGGTTCGACCCCTCGGCACGATCGTCGCCGTTCCACCACGCGGGCACCATCGGACCTTGGTACTAGTACCCGTGGTCCCGCGCCCAGAGCGCCGCGGTCGTGCGGTCCGCCACCTGGAGTCGTCGGAAGACGCTGCCGACGTGCACCTTCACCGTCCGTTCGGCGATCCCCAGCTCGGACGCGATCTGCCGGTTCGACAGGCCGCGGGCCAGGCGGACGAGGACCTCCCGCTCGCGTGGCGGCAGCACGGGCCCGGACGTGGCGGGTGCGGTCTGCGGACCGGACACCGCTTCCGCCGCGGGCAGCAGACTCCGGGCGACCCGTGGGTCGATCGGCACCTCGTCGCGAGCGGTCGCCCGCACCGCCCGTACGACGTCGTCCGGGGTGGCGTCCTTGAGCAGGTACCCGGTCGCCCCCGCAGCCAGCGCGGCCCGGACCCGGGCGTCGTCGGCGAAGGTCGTCAGCACGAGCACCCGGGCGGACGGCAGACCCACGCGCAGGCTCGCGGTCGCGACCACGCCGCCGGCACCGGGCATCGACAGGTCCATCACCACCACGTCGGGACGGAGCGCGAGGGCCTGGTCGACGGCGTCCTCCCCGGTCGCGGCCTCACCCACCACCTCGCAGTCGTCGGTCGTGTCGAGGACCGCACGGAGACCACCCCGGACCAGGGCGTGGTCGTCGACGATCAGCACCCTCACCATCCGGACTCCGTCCCGGCGGGGACCGCGAGTTCCCAGGTGGTGCCGGCGCCCGGGGCGGTCCAGAGCAGCAGCGAGCCGCCGGCGTCCTCGGCGATCTGGCGGAGCAGGGTGGTGCCGAGGTGACCGCTCCGTCGTGACCGGAGCACGGCCTCCGCGTCGAAGCCGACCCCGTCGTCGGACACGCGGACGACGAGCTCGTCGTCCCGTCGGTTGACACGCACCCGGACGGTGGTCGCACGCGCGTGCCGGACGGCGTTCGCGACGGCCTCGCGGACGAAGCGCACGGCGGCGAGCAGCGCCGGGGGACCGGCCGGGACGGTCGCGGGCACGTCGAGTCGCACCGCCAGGCCGGCCGCGCGACCGCGGGCGGTCGCGTCGTCGAGCGCTGCGCCGAGCCCGTCGCGGTCCGGGGCCGCCGGTTGGATCGCGGACATCGACGACCGCAGGGCCGACACCGCGGACCGCAGCGTCGTCGCGGACTCCTCGAGCACCGTGGCACCGGGTCCGGGCATGCTCCGGGCGGCGGCACCGAGCCCGAGCGCGAGTCCGGCGATGTCCTGCACCGGACCGTCGTGCAGGTCGGCGGCGAGACGCCGGCGCTCGGCGGTCTCGGCGTCGAGGGCCCGGACGAGCAACCGCTCCCGGTCGTGTTGGCCGGAGCGCAGCCGCAGCAGCAGCCACAGCACGACGGGCAGCAGCAGTGCGATGCCGACGCCGACGGTGCCGAACGCCAGCGTGGCGAACGCCGAACGGAGCGAGGCCGCGCTGCCGAGGACGGCGTCGTACGGGTAGTAGACCTCGAGCAGCAGCGCGTCGCCGGAGGGCACGTGCACCGCCTGGTAGGCCTCGAGGAGCGGCCCCTGCCCCCGCTCGTACCGGTTCTCCGGCGCGGTCAGGTCGGACACCTCGGCGTCGGAGCGGTCGGACTCGAGCGCCTCCAGGTCGTCCTCGGACAGTGCGAACCGCTGCCCGACCAGGCGGGGTTCGTCGGACCACAGGACGGTGCCGTCCGCGGCCCAGAGCTTCACGCGGACTGCACCGGTCGCGGCGGTCACGGCCCGCACGGCGCGGTCCAGCCGGTCGGCGGCGGCACGGCGGTCGGCTGCGGACGCCCCCGGGTCGGCCACGGCGTCGAGCAGCGCCGGTTCCACGACCGCGCGGGCAACGGCGGCGGTGTCGTCGGTCGCGTCCGCGACGGCGAACCCCTCCGCCGTGCGCTGCGAGACGAGCGTGCCGACCGTCGCCACGGCCGCACCACCGAGCAGGGCCGCGAGGACCACGCCCACCAGCACCCGGCGCCACGGTACCGACCGGGCCGGGCGGCGGCGCAGGTCGCGTCGGACGACGAGCACGGCGTCGTCGCCGTACTCGGAGTCGAGGGTTCGTCGTCCGGGCACAGGGTCACCGTAACCCGCGCTCGAGCCGGACCCGGACGTGACGGAAGGCCCGTGGCGATCCCGCCACGGGCCTCCCGTCGAGGTGTCGACGTCGCTGCGTCAGCGCTGCTTCGTCGTCGCCACGAAGAGGTCGTCGAACAGCCCCTGGTCCTCCGTGGGCTGCTCGCCGTGCTTCCAGCGACGGCGCAGACGGCGGATGGTGGTGATGCGCACCGGATCGACGCCCGGCTCGGTCTCGTACAGGCCCATGGTGTCCCTTCCCGTCGGCGGTGACCCCCGTGTGAGGGGGTCCTGGTCGTGTCCGACGGTACGGCCGCATTCGGAGCCACGCCCGGACAAGTAGGTCGAGAAGTTACCCATCCGCGTTGCATGGACAATTCGCCCGGGCGCCGACCGAGTGGCCCATAACCTGCCTTACGACGTGGGCGGCACCCCGCCGTCGAGCGCCGAGACGATGCGGTCGACGATGCGGACGAGGCGTCGGCGCTCTCGTTCCGAGAAGGAGGACAGGAGTTCGTGCAACTGCTCGTTGGTGCTGTCCAGCGCCGCTGCGAACACCTGCTCCTGGCCGGGCGTCAGCTCGATGAACCGGCTCCGACCGTCCTCCGGGTTCGGGACACGCTGCAGGATCCCCTGACGTTCCAGCCGGTCGATCACGCCCGTCACCGCGGGGCCCGTCAGGCCGAGGTGCGACGTCAGGTCCTTCACCCGGACCGAACGGTCGCCGCTCCTCGCACGCCAGACGTACTGCAGGACGGACAGGTCCGTGCCGGAGACACCGGTGCGGTCGCGCAGGCGGTTCCGCAGCGCGGTCGAGGCCTGCTCCAGACGGGTCAGAGCACCCATGACGTCGAGGTCACTCACCGGATGCCCTCCTCGGTGCGTCGCGGCGCACCGGAGTGGGGACCGGCGTGCTCGCCGCAAGGGTATCCAGATACCGCTGGTCCCGAGCACAGTGTGGTGACGACGTGAGCGAGCCGCTGGCTCCGGAACCCCGTGAGACCCGGGAGGTGGCCGGACGGGAGGCACCCGCCGACACCGCGGTGCCGGTGCGTTTCGAGGTGGCCGGCTCCGACCCCGACGCCGCCGTCCGCGACCTCGCCGGCATCTACTCGGGCAAGCAGTGGCTGTCACGACGGACCGAGGGGGAGTACTCCTACCGGTACACGGCGGTCGGCGACTCCGAGGTGTCGATGCGCCGGTCCACCATGAACGGCTTCCTCCGCGGCGCGTCGGCACCCGGAGACGACCTGGTGATGAGCTGGCTCACCGCGGGCTCCGGCACGCCGGACGTCCTCCGTGACCGGGTCGCCCTGCGTGTCGGAGTGCCGATGCTCTTCCCGGCGCACCGCGACGTCGTCTTCGTGGCCACCGACTACGACCAGCAGCTCGTCCACCTCGACCGTGGGTTCGTCCGGGAGGTCGCCGCCGAACGCTTCGACGTGGGCACGCGGGAGATGCGCTTCGACCACCTGCGGCCCGCGGACAGCCTGATCGTGCGGCAGTGGCGGGACTCCCTCGGTGCCCTGGCCCGCGCACTGCGGGAGGGCGGGACCGGTTCCCTGGTCTGGCACGAGGCGAAGCGGCAGACCGTCGACGCCTTCCTGCGGGTCGTCCCGCCGCAGCTCGACCAGCTGCCCGCGGAACTGCTGCACCCGCGGCAGGCGAAGCTCCGCGCCGCCGTCGAGCACATCCACGCCCATGCCGACGACCCGATCACGATCACCGAGTTGGCGCAGGTCGCGGGGCTCAGCGTCCGCAGCGTGCAGGAGGCGTTCCGGCGCACCTTCGGGGTGTCGCCGCTGAGCTACCTGCGGCAGGTGCGGCTGGACCGGGTGCACGAAGAGCTGCTCGGGCTCGACCCCAGGACGGTCTCGGTCGGGCAGGTCGCCACCCGCTGGGGCTTCGCGCACCTCGGACGGTTCTCGGCGTCGTACGCGGAGCGGTTCGGCGAGTACCCGAAGCAGACGCTGCGGCGCTGAGGCGCGTCTGTCGGACACCCGGAGGCGTGCCTGCCGGACACCCGGAGGCGCTACGGTTCCGCCATGACCGGTACGCCGATGACCGCCGAGGCACCGCCGACCCCGCTCCGGCGTCGAGCGCTGGTGTCGTGGGCGCTCTGGGACTGGGGCTCCGCCGCCTTCAACGCGGTCGTCACGACGTTCGTGTTCAGCACGTACCTGGCCAGCCGGGCGTTCGTCGACCCGGCACTCGTCGCCGCCGAGGACTCGTCGTCCGCCGCGGCCGCCGCCGTCGAGCGCGAACTCGCCCACAACGCCGCGGTGGTCTCCACGGCGCTGACGATCGCCGGCATCGTCGTCGCCCTCGTCGCACCGGCGATCGGTCGGCTCGCGGACACGTCCGGCCACCGGAAGCGTTCGGTGCTCATCGCCACGATCGGCATCGTCCTGTCGATCGTCGGCATGGTCTTCGTCGCGCCCGAGCAGCCGTACCTCGTGCTCGGGGCGGCCCTCATCGGCATCGGCACCGTCGCCTACGAGATCGCCTGCGTCGGCTACAACGCGATGATCGGCCAGGTCGCCAGCGGATCGAAGACCGGCCGCGTCTCCGCGATCGGCTGGGCCGCCGGGTACTTCGGCGGCATCGTGCTGCTCATCGTGCTGCTGCTGCTCTGCATCCAGGACTTCGGCGTCACCGGCAAGGGTGGCCTCCTGCAGTTGCCTGCGACCGTCGCGACCGGGCAGTGGGACGTCCGTGTCGCGATCGGCATCGCCGCCGTCTGGCTCGCCGTCAGCTCGATCCCGCTGTTCGTCGTCGTCCCGGAGGCGCCCGCCGACCCCGACCGCCGCGCGTCCATCTGGTCCGCCTACGCCGACCTCGGCCGCGACGTCGCCCGGCTCTGGCACACCCGGCGGAACGTGCTGGCCTTCCTGCTCGCCAGCGCGGTGTTCCGCGACGGCGTCGGCGCGGTGTTCACCTTCGGCGGCATCATCGCCGCGCAGGTGTTCGGCTTCAGTCCGTCCGGCGTCATCATGTTCGCGATCGTGGCGAACGTCGTCGCCGGCATCTCCACCGTGGTCTCCGGACGGCTCGACGACCGCTTCGGGTCCCGGCCGCTCATCATGGTGTCGCTCGTCGGCCTGTCGGTGTTCGGCACCGCGGTGCTCTTCGCCGGGTCCGCGCAGGCGTCGTTCTGGGTGCTCGGTCTCGGGCTCTGCATGTTCGTCGGGCCGGTGCAGTCGTCCTCCCGTGCGTACCTGGCGAAGCTGGCGACGCCCGGCCGCGAGGGGGAGCTGTTCGGCCTGTACGCCACGACCGGGCGGGCGGCGTCGTTCATCGCGCCGGCGCTGTTCGGGGTCGCGGTGACGATCGGCGGCTCGACGCGGTACGGGATCCTCGGCGTCGTCGTGGTGCTCATCGCCGGACTCGTGCTCATGGCCTTCGTCCGCGACGAGCCCGCAGCGCCCGCCGCCTGAGGCGCGGGCGCCTTGCCGCCCCGCCCCGCC
>NZ_QKSF01000028.1:0-8821 GCF_003234045.1 Curtobacterium sp. MCPF17_047
GGTCTGGGGCGTTGTCATGACCCGACGGTCCCCACCCGGGACCATCGGGTCATGCCAACGCCCCAGACCCAGTCGGTCGTCCTCCCGTCCGCGGTCCCGCTCGCCGACACCGCACCTGCCGCGACTCCACGCCCCGCGACTCCACGTGCCGCGACTGCGCGTGCTGCAACTCCAGCGGGCGGCCGTGATCGTCCTTGGGCCGACGCCGCTGCTGCGGTCCTCGCGCTCGTGCTGCCCGTCGCCTGCGTCGGCTGCGGCGCACCGGACCGTGCGCTGTGCCGCGCCTGCCGGTCCGTCCTCGACGCCCTGCCCGGTCGCACCCGGCTCGTGGCCGGCGTCCGGCTCGACGCCGCCCACGAGTACGACGGCCTCGTCCGGACCCTGGTGCTCGAGTGGAAGCTGCGCGGGCGCGTGGACGTCGTCAGTGGGCTCACCCGGCGCACCGCGGACCTCGTCCGGGCGGCGCTCGCGGCGGCCCCGGTCGGCGCACTGGTGCTCCGCGTGCCGCCGTCATCGCGGGGACACCGGCGGCGCGGGTTCGACCCCGTCGTGACGGTCCTCCGTCGAGCGGGCGTCCGACGTGCACGGGCCCTGCGGCGGGTCCCGGTACCGGACGCCGGCCCCGGTTCCGACTCCGGTCCCGCTCCGGACGCCGGCCCCGGGTCGGCGGGCGCCGGGACGGACGGCCGCGGGCAGAAGGAGCGCACCGCCGTCGAGCGGGTCGCGGCCACCGTCGGGTCCCTCGTCGCCGACGGTGTGGCGGACCGCGACGTCGTGCTCGTGGACGACGTCGTCACCACCGGCGTCACGATGGCCGAGGCGGTCCGCGCCGTCCGCGGTGCCGGTGGCCGGGTCGTCCGGTGCGTGGCCGTCGCCACCGTGGAGGTCTGAACTGTGCGCGGCGGCCGCGGCACGGCGGACATGGACATCGGCTGGGCATCAGGTGGAGGTCTCCGGCACGCGGGCCAGCTCGGGCACGGGCGGAGCCAGCAGGGTCTAGCCTCGCGGCAAGGCGTTGGTGTTCGCCGGACGGAGGCGAACCGCCGAGTGTGGATGGGAGCCGCCATGGACGTGACGATCACGGGCCGCAACGTCGGGGTCACCGACCGATTCCGGGCCTACGTGGAGCAGAAGTCCGAGAAGATCGACGTGCTCGCCGACCGGGCCCTCGCCTTCGAGGTGCGGGTGAGCCGGCACCACGAGAAGAGCAGCGGAGCGCAGGGCGAGGACCGCGTCGAACTGACCCTCATCGGACCCGGACCGCTCGTCCGGGCGGAATCGGCCGCGTCGGACAAGTACGCGGCCTTCGACCTGGCGTTCGCGCGCATCGCCGAGCGCCTGCGTCGAGCACGTGACCGCAAGAAGGTGCACCGCGGCCGTCACCGTCCGACGTCCGTGGCCGAGGCCTCGGGCGCCGCGTTCGAGGGCATGGGTGTGGAGCCCGCCGACGGCAAGCTCATCGAGGAGGTCGCCACCGGTGCCGTCCCCGTGGTCGACGCCGACCAGGGAGCCGGCCGTGAAGAAGAGGACGCCGCGTACTCGCCGGTCGTCATCCGGCAGAAGGTCTTCGAAGCCGCACCGATGACGGTCGACGACGCGCTCTACCACATGGAGCTCGTCGGACACGACTTCTACCTGTTCGTCGACTCCGAGACCCACCGGCCGAGTGTCGTGTACCGCCGGAAGGGCTGGGACTACGGCGTCATCGGCATCGACGAGAACCCGGGCGCCGACGCCCGGGGGAGCGAGCACGTCCTCGTCGAGGAGTCCGCGCCCGCGACCGCGTAGTCGACGCGACGCACCACCTCCGAGTGCGCACGGTCCCGTCCGGGGTCGTGCGCACTCGTGCTGCTCCCAGCGCCGGACCCCGGCGGGTTGCTAGCATGACTGGCTGATCGGGCGCGTCGACCGCGCACGACGACTTCGTAAGGAGCTCACGTGGCAAACGTGCTGGAGAAGGTCCTCCGCATCGGTGAAGGGCGGACCCTCCGTCGGCTGAAGGCGTACGCCTCGGCGATCAACGACCTCGAGGACGACTTCGCGAGCCTCACCGACGAGGAACTCCACGAGGAGACGACGGAGCTCCGCGAGCGGTACGCCAACGGCGAGACGCTCGACGACCTCCTGCCGGAGGCGTTCGCCGCCGTCCGTGAGGCATCGAAGCGCACCCTCGGCATGCGGCACTTCGACGTGCAGCTCATGGGCGGCGCGGCCCTGCACCTCGGCAACATCGCCGAGATGAAGACCGGTGAGGGCAAGACCCTCGTCGCGACGACCGCCGCCTACCTGAACGCGATCCCGTCGCGCGGTGTGCACGTGATCACGGTCAACGACTTCCTCGCGTCGTACCAGTCCGAGCTCATGGGTCGTGTGTTCCGCGCCCTCGGCATGACGACCGGCTGCATCATCGCCGGGCAGTCTCCGGTCGAGCGTCGCGAGCAGTACGCCGCGGACATCACGTACGGCACGAACAACGAGTTCGGCTTCGACTACCTCCGCGACAACATGGCATGGCAGGCGTCGGACATGGTCCAGCGCGGCCACTTCTTCGCCGTGGTGGACGAGGTCGACTCGATCCTCATCGACGAGGCCCGCACGCCGCTCATCATCTCCGGCCCGTCCTCGGGTGAGGCGAACCGGTGGTTCACCGAGTTCGCGTCCATCGCCACCCGCCTCACCCCGGGCGAGGACTACGAGGTCGACGAGAAGAAGCGCACCGTCGGTGTCCTCGAACCCGGCATCGAGAAGGTCGAGGACTACCTCGGCATCGACAACCTGTACGAGTCGGCGAACACCCCGCTGATCTCCTTCCTCAACAACTCGATCAAGGCCGCGGCCCTGTTCAAGCGCGACAAGGACTACGTCGTGATGAACGGCGAGGTGCTCATCGTCGACGAGCACACCGGCCGCATCCTGATGGGGCGTCGCTACAACGAGGGCATCCACCAGGCGATCGAGGCGAAGGAGGGCGTCGAGGTCAAGGCCGAGAACCAGACCCTCGCCACCATCACGCTGCAGAACTACTTCCGTCTGTACCAGAAGCTCTCGGGCATGACCGGTACCGCGGAGACCGAAGCGGCCGAGTTCATGTCGACCTACAAGCTCGGCGTGGTCCCGATCCCGACGAACCGGCCGATGCAGCGCATCGACCAGACCGACCTCGTCTACAAGAACGAGCAGGCCAAGTTCGAGCAGGTCGCGAACGACATCGAAGAGCGCCACCACAAGGGCCAGCCGGTCCTCGTCGGCACCACGAGCGTCGAGAAGTCCGAGTACCTGTCGAAGCTGCTCGCCAAGAAGGGCGTCAAGCACGAGGTCCTCAACGCGAAGAACCACGCCCGTGAAGCCGCGATCGTCGCCCAGGCCGGTCGTGCCGGCGCCGTGACGGTCGCCACGAACATGGCCGGCCGTGGTACCGACATCATGCTCGGCGGCAACGCGGAGTTCCTGGCCGTGCAGGAGATGCACGCCAAGGGTCTGTCCCCGACCGAGACCCCGGACGAGTACGAAGCCGAGTGGGACACCGTCTTCACCGCGATGAAGGCCTCGGTCGAGCAGGAGAGCGAGAAGGTCCGCGATGCCGGCGGGCTCTACGTCCTCGGCACCGAGCGTCACGAGTCCCGCCGGATCGACAACCAGCTGCGTGGTCGTTCCGGTCGTCAGGGTGACCCGGGCGAGAGCCGGTTCTACCTGTCGCTCACCGACGACCTCATGCGCCTGTTCAACTCCGGTGCTGCCGAGAGCCTGATGGGCCGCGGCAACGTCCCGGATGACCTGGCCATCGAGAACAAGCTGGTCGGTCGCGCGATCCGTTCCGCCCAGTCGCAGGTCGAGGGCCGCAACGCCGAGATCCGCAAGAACGTCCTGAAGTACGACGACGTCCTCAACCGGCAGCGTGAAGCGATCTACAGCGACCGCCGACACATCCTCGAGGGTGACGACCTGCACGAGCGCGCGCAGTCGTTCCTCAAGAGCGTCATCGACGACGTCATCGACACCCACACCGGCGAGGGCTCCCCGGACGACTGGGACCTCGACGCCATGTGGACCGAGCTCGGCACGCTGTTCCCGATCTCGATCACCATCGACGAGGTCATCACCGAGGCCGGCTCGAAGGGCAAGGCCACGCGAGAGTTCCTGGCCCGCGAGATCCTCTCCGATGCGCAGCTCGCGTACAAGAACCGCGAAGAGGCCCTCGGGGACGAGGCGATGCGTGAACTCGAGCGTCGTGTCGTCCTCTCGGTGATCGACCGCCGTTGGCGGGACCACCTCTACGAGATGGACTACCTCAAGGATGGCATCGGCCTCCGCGCGATGGCGCAGCGCGACCCGCTGGTCGAGTACCAGCGCGAGGGCTACGCGCTGTTCCAGACGATGATGGGGCAGATCCGCGAAGAGTCGGTCGGCTTCCTCTTCAACCTCGAGGTCCAGGTGCAGTCGGACGGCGACAGCGCGGTCATCGAGGCCAAGGGCCTCGGTGAGGAAGGCGAGAACGCCGGACTCGAGTACTCCGCACCGTCGATCGACGGCGAGGTCGAGGTCCGCGACGAGGCCGGGCGCCTCGAGCAGGCCGCGACCGCTCGGGCGCAGCGCGCGCAGGCCGAGCAGGAGGAAGCCGCTGGACCGGAGAAGGGCTCGGCCTTCGGCTCGGCGGCGACCGCCTCCGGCCAGGCGGACGCGAGCAACCGCGCCGAGCGTCGGGCGGCAGCCAAGAAGGGCTGACGCTCCGCGTCGTCGTGACGGGAGGCCCGGTACCAGCTGGTACCGGGCCTCCCGTCCGTCGCCGTCGTCCGCCGTCGCGCAGTCGGTCGGCGACGATGGTCGTCAGAGCACGCCGATCGCGGTGGCCCGCCACCGCCCCCTGCGTTCCTCGAGCCGGATGGCGACCGCGCGGGCGTGACTGCGGGTGTGCACGACGACGGCGGCCTCGGCGACACCGTCCCGCGGCACGCTGACGACGACGCTGCCGACGCGGATCACCGGACGGTGCCGACGGCGGCGTGCTGCCGAGCGAGCCCGAGCAGCGACCGCAGCGCGGTGCTGGAGATGTCGTTGGACCTCCTCGGTGATCCACCGCGAGATCGTCTCGACCTCGCGCGCCCCGGTCAGGATCTCCGCCACGCAGAGCGCGAGCGATCGTGCCGTCTCCCCGGGGTCGGGCAGTTCCGGTGGCATCGTCCGCGGTGGCCCGTTCTCGTGCCGTCCACGGTGTCGCTCGTGCTCGGCGCGGTCGTCGTGCCGGCGTCCCAGCCCCCCGTCTGCGCCGTGCCCGTCCGGCTCGTCCTCGATCCGTCGTGCGTTCTCCGCCACCCCGGCCCCTTTCATCAGGCCGAGCGTATGGTTCGTGGAACATCACATACGGCCGAATGCCGTGGTCTGTGGAGAGCGCGTCCTTCTCCACAGCGGCGAGCCGAGGGTGCTCGGGGCCGCACCTAGACTGATCGGGTGTCGACCCTCAGTGACCTCGTCCTCGCGCAAGGCCGTTCCTCCGAAGCCGACGTCGAGTGGCTGCACCTGCTCGTCGGCGACTGGCAGCTGCTCGCCGACCTGTCCTTCGCGGACATGGTGCTGTGGGTGCCGACCAAGGACGACTCGACCTTCGTGGCCGTGGCGCACGCCCGCCCGTCCTCGGCGGCGACGCTGTTCTACCGCGACATCGTCGGTCAGGAGATCCGCGAAGAGTGGCGCGATCAGGTGACGCAGAGCTTCACGGGGAGTCGTGTGGTCGACTCCGCCGAGCCCGACTGGTACGAGGACACCCCGACCCGTGTCCGCGCGATCCCGGTGCTCCGGCGCCTGACCGCGAAGAGCGCGCAGACCACCGACCGCCCGATCGCGGTCGTCACGCGGCACTCGAACCAGGACGAGTCCCGGACGCCGAGCCGCCAGGAGCTCAACTTCACCGCGAGCGCGAACGACCTGTTCGGCATGATCGCCACCGGCGACTTCCCCGACCTCGGTGCCCCGGCCGGTCCGCGCCGTGGTGCGCCGCGAGCGAGTGACGGCCTGCTCCGCCTGGACACCGACGGCGTCGTGACGTTCGCCAGCCCGAACGGCCTGAGCGCGTTCAACCGGATGGGCTTCGACGGCGAACTCGAGCGCAAGTCCCTGGCCGAGGTCACGACCGAGCTCCTCGGCGCGCAGCTCGACGTCGACGAGTCCCTGCCGCTCGTCGTGACCGGCCGGGCCCCGTGGCGGGCCGACATCGAGGCGAAGGGCGTGACCGTGACGCTCCGCTCGATCCCGCTCCGCGACCACGGTGAGCGGATCGGGGCCGTCGTGCTCTGCCGAGACGTGACCGAGATGCGCCACCAGGAGCGTGAGCTCATCACGAAGGACGCGACGATCCGGGAGATCCACCACCGCGTCAAGAACAACCTGCAGACCGTCGCGTCGTTGCTCCGCATCCAGGCGCGGCGCACCCACTCCGACGAGGCGCGGACGTCGCTGCAGAACGCGATGCGCCGCGTCGCCGCGATCGCCGTCGTGCACGACACCCTGTCGACCGGACTCAGCCAGACCGTCGACTTCGACGAGGTGTTCGACTCCGTCCTCAAGCTCGTCACCGAGGTCGCCGCCTCACACAACACGACCGTGCACCCGAAGAAGACGGGGGAGTTCGGCGTCCTCCCGTCCGAGGCGGCCACCCCGCTCGCGCTCGGGCTGACCGAACTCGTCACGAACGCGGTCGAGCACGGGCTCGACGGCCGCGACGGCGAGGTCGAGATCGTCGCGAACCGCTCGGACGACCACCTCGAGATCCAGGTGCGCGACAACGGCGTGGGCCTGCCCGAGGGCAAGGTCGGCTCGGGGCTCGGCACCCAGATCGTCCGCACGCTCATCCAGGGCGAGCTCGGCGGCACGATCGACTGGCACACGCTGACCGGCAGCGGCACCGAGGTCACCATCTCGATCCCGTTCCGCTGGCTCACCGCGGGCACCGCCGCCTGATCCCGACGTACGCCGGTGTCCGGCTGACGCGGCACCGCACACGACGACGCCCGCCGGCCCCGAGGGGCACGGCGGGCGTCGAACGGTCTGTCGGTCCTGCTGCGTCAGGAGGCTCGGCGGGCGCGGGCGGCGCGGCGCTTGAGCGCGCGACGCTCGTCCTCGCTGAGGCCACCCCAGACACCGGAGTCCTGGTTGTTCTCGAGTGCGTACTGCAGGCACATCTCGGTCACGGTGCAGCGAGCACACACCGACTTGGCCTTCTCGATCTGGTCGACGGCTGGGCCGGTGTTCCCGACGGGGAAGAAGAGCTCGGGGTCCGCGGTGAGGCAGGCTGCCTGGTCACGCCAATCCATGTGGTGGTGCTCCTTGCGTTAGATGCTCGAACGGCAGGCCGGGGCCGTGACTCGGGGGATCGGGACTCTGCACATGCTCATGTGACGTACGGGAGGCTTCCTGTGGGGAGGAGCCCGCTCGGGGAGAGTTCGACGCCCGCAGAACGCTCGGGGGAGGAGCGTCGAACCACGGGAGACGCACACCACATCGTGCCGTCCAAACGACCTCGAACATCGTTCCATACTGGTATGGCCAAATCAAGGGTTTCACTGCTGGAGGATCGCTGTGCCTGACACCACCCCCGACGACCAGGTCGTCCCCCGAGGGCGGCCCGCTGCGCTCCGCGTGCTCATCGTCGTCGTCGGGCTCGAGTTCCTGGCGATGGCAGCCGTGACCGTCTTCCTGCTCGTCGAGCTGCTCACGACGCCCGCGACGAGCATCGCGTCGGCGGTCGCGCTCCTCGTGCTCGCGGTCCTGGCGACCGTGTGGCTCGGTGCCATGCTCGTCGGACTGCGGAGCGGACGGGCCTGGGTCCGGAGCGGGATCATCGTCTGGCAGGTCCTGCAGGGTGCACTCGCCATCGGTGCGTTCCAGGGCGTCTTCCGCGTGCCCGCGGTGGGCTGGGCGCTGCTCATCCCTGCGTTGCTCGCGATCACCCTGGTGCTGTCGAAGTCCGTGACCGCGGTCCTCGCACGGCGCGACTGAGGGCAGACCCCCGGCGCCGCCCGAGGACCGGGGTCGGACGCGGTCAGACCAGCCCGAGCTTCTTCCGCAGGCTCGCGACGTGGCCGGTCGCCTTCACGTTGTAGAGCGGCAGCTGGACCGAGCCGTCCTCGTCGACGACGATCGTCGAACGGATGGTGCCGGTGACGATCTTCCCGTAGTTGTTCTTCTCGCCCCAGGCCCCGTAGGCCCGGTGGACGGCGAGGTCCGGGTCGCTGAGCAGCGGGAAGCTCAGCGCCTGCTCGTGGTGGAAGCGCTGCAGGGCGGGCAGCTCGTCCTTCGAGACGCCGAGGACCTCGTACCCGGCGGCCTGCAGGGACGACATGTTGTCCCGGAAGTCACAGGCCTCGGTCGTGCAACCGGGGGTGGAGGCGGCCGGGTAGAAGTAGACGATGACCTTGCGTCCGCGCAGGTCGGCGAGGGCGTGCTCGGTGCCGTCCTGGTCGGGGAGGGTGAAGTCGGGGGCGGTGTCGCCGGCGGCGAGACGGTCGCTCAAGTGGGGCTCCTGTTCGTTCGGCGCCCCGAGTGGTCAAGGGCACGCACAAGTCATGCTATTGTTGATTCCCGTCGCGGGGCGCACGCCGAAGCGGCAGGACAACTCCACACACGCACCTCTAGCTCAATTGGCAGAGCAACTGACTCTTAATCAGTGGGTTCTCGGTTCAAGTCCGAGGGGGTGCACCACACGAAGACCCCGACCGATCCGGTCGGGGTCTTCTGCGTTCGCGGACGACACTCCCGGCGCTGACCGCCCGCGCAGCGACACGCCCGACCACCGGATCGGGCCGACCCCGACCCCGACCCCGATCCCGAC
>NZ_QKSF01000029.1:0-8273 GCF_003234045.1 Curtobacterium sp. MCPF17_047
CCCTCACCCTGCCCCCGCCTGTCGATCCCCCACACGCCCATGCCACATCTGTTGAACGCCCTGACGTCCGTCCTCGTCGTCGCCGGCCTGCTCGCCTCCCAGAGCCTCCGCCCAGGTCTCGGTCTGCTGCTCTCGCTCGCGGGATCGGTGATCGCCAATCAGCTCGTCTGGATCATCTCGCCGACAGCCTGGTCACACCTCGTCACTCCCTGGCTGGCCAGCGCCAGCGGGACGCTCGTCGCCGTCGCCCTCTGGAGCGTGCTCAGGACTTCCCCGCGCGTCCTCGACCTGCTCGGCGCGACTGCCACCGGAAGCGACTGACGACACCGCAGTCAGGATCCCTGGACAGCACCTCTGGCACGTGCATGCGGTCTTCGTAGACTGATGGCGTGAACCGCGAACCCGACTTCCTCTCCACACTGCGTCTCGAGGACACCGGAGCGAGCACCAGGGAGACGATCCTCACCGGAGCGAGTCACTGGTCGCCGGGCGGCCGGGTCTTCGGAGGGCAGGTCCTGGCGCAGTGCATCGTCGCCGCCCAGGCCACCATCGAGGGCCGCGACATCCACTCCGTCCACGGCTACTTCCTCCGGCCGGGAGCGATCGACGTCCCGATCACGTTCGGCGTGGAGCGGATCCACGACGGCCGGTCCTTCGCCACCCGCCGGGTCCAGGCGTACCAGAACGGCACGCCGATCTTCTCGATGATCGCGTCGTTCCAGACACCGGATGCCGGGGCCGAGCACCAGGACCCGATGCCCCTCGACGTCCCCACGCCGGAGTCCCTGCCGTCCGCAGCGTCGGTACTGGCGGGCATCGACCACCCGACCGCACAGGCATGGGCGGAACGATCGATCGACATGCGACACGTCGACGGTCCGGTCTACGTGGACGTCCAGGGCGCGCAGGTCGCACACCAGGCGGTCTGGTTCCGGGTCGAGCGTGACATGCCGGACGACCCCGCCCTGCACCGTGCCGTCCTCGCCTACGCGAGCGACCTGTCCCTCCTCGAACCGATCATGCGTCGGCACGGCATGGCCTGGGGCACACCGGGCGTGAAGCTCGCGAGCCTTGACCACGCCATGTGGTGGCACCGTGACGGTCGCGCCGACGAGTGGGTGCTGTACGCGCAGGAGTCGCCGAGCGCCCAGGGTGGCCGGGGCCTCGCGCTGGGCCGGATGTTCTCCCGCGACGGCCGCCTGCTGGCCACCGTCGCCCAGGAGGGCATGATGCGCGTCCCGACGCCTGACGGAGTGTCGAGCTGACGCAGTGGCGCGGTGCGGCAGTGCGGCGGTGCGGCAGTGGTGCATCGCCGCGCTGCCGAGCTGCGCGGTGCCTGACGTGTCCGGCCGGCCGACGTGGAGCTGAGCTGACGTGTCCGACGGGCCGAGAACCCGAAGGGCCTCCCGCCGGCCATACGGACCGAGCGATCGTCAGGGTCGCGAGAACGCCACCGGCGGTTCGACGTACTGCTGGCAAGCGGCCCGCTCGACCTCGGTGAGGCGTCGTGGGCGGTTCGTCTCCGCGTCGACGAGCACCAGCGTGGTCGTGGCCCGCGTGTAGAGCTCGGCGGGCTCGTGCCCGATCGGCGACCACACCTCGTACGAGATGTCGAGGCTGGCCCCACCGATCCTCCCGATCCAGAGCTGGATGTCGAGCGGCCGGCGGAAGTACGGCGTCGATCCGAGGTACTCGAGGCGCTGCGCCGCGATCACCGTCATCGTCCCCGAACCCGGGCGGCCGTCGATCACCGGTTCAGGCGCGGACCCCGACTCATCGATCTCGTCGGGGTCCGGCGCCCAGAACGCCAGCACGCGTGCTTCTTCGAGCAGCCGGAGCATCGCGGAGTTGTTCACGTGCCCGTAGGCGTCGATGTCACTCCACCGGATGCGGATCGGAGCGTGCAGGCGTGCCACCGGGACTAGTCCCGGGTGAGCTTGCGGTACGTCGCGCGGCCGGGCTTCGCAGCGTCGGCTCCGAGGCGCTCGACCTTGTTCTCTTCGTACGCCTCGAAGTTGCCCTCGAACCAGTACCAGATCGGCGTGCCGTCCTCGTTCAGGCCTTCCCAGGCGAGGATGTGCGTCGCGATGCGGTCGAGGAACCACCGGTCGTGGGTGATGACCACGGCGCAACCGGGGTACTCGAGCAGCGCGTTCTCGAGGCTGCCCAGCGTCTCGACGTCCAGGTCGTTCGTCGGCTCGTCGAGGAGCAGCAGGTTGCCGCCCTGCTTGAGCGTCAGCGCCAGGTTCAGACGGTTGCGCTCACCACCGGACAGGATGCCCGCACGCTTCTGCTGGTCCGGGCCCTTGAACCCGAACTGCGACACGTAGGCACGAGAAGGGATCTCGGTCTTGCCGACCTGGATGTAGTCGAGTCCGTCGGACACGACCTCCCAGAGGTTCTTGTTCGGGTCGATGCCGCCACGGCTCTGGTCGACGTACGAGATGTCGACGGTGTCGCCGATCTTCAGCGTGCCGCCGTCGAGCGGCTCGAGGCCGACGATCGTCTTGAAGAGCGTCGTCTTGCCGACGCCGTTCGGGCCGATGACGCCGACGATGCCGTTGCGGGGCAGCGTGAACGACAGGTCGCCGATGATGACGCGCTCGCCGAACTGCTTGTGCAGCTTCTCGGCGTCGATGACCTGCGAGCCCAGACGCGGTCCGACGGGGATGACGATCTCCTCGAAGTCGAGCTTGCGCGTGCGCTCGGCCTCCGTGACCATCTCCTCGTAGCGCGCCAGACGCGCCTTGGACTTGGCCTGGCGCCCCTTCGTGTTGCTGCGGACCCAGTCGAGCTCGGACGTCAGGCGCTTGGCGAGCTTGGCGTCCTTCTTGCCCTGGACCTCGAGGCGGGCGCGCTTCTTCTCGAGGTAGGTCGAGTAGTTGCCCTCGTACGGGTAGAGGCGACCGCGGTCGACCTCGGCGATCCACTGGGCGACGTGGTCGAGGAAGTACCGGTCGTGGGTCACGGCCAGGACGGCACCGTGGTACTGCTGCAGGTGCTGCTCGAGCCACTGCACGCTCTCGGCGTCCAGGTGGTTGGTGGGCTCGTCGAGGAGCAGCAGGTCCGGCTTCTGGAGCAGGAGCTTGCACAGCGCCACGCGACGCTTCTCACCACCGGAGAGGTGCGTGACGAGCTCGTCCCCGGGCGGGCACTGGAGGGCAGCCATGGCCTGCTCGAGCTGCGAGTCGAGGTCCCACGCGTCAGCCGCGTCGATCTCTTCCTGCAGAGTGCCCATCTCGGCCAGGAGCGCGTCGAAGTCGGCATCCGGCTCGGCCATCAGCGCGGAGATCTCGTTGAAGCGCGCGAGCTTCCCGTGGATCTCGCCGACGCCTTCCTGGACGTTCTCGAGGACCGTCTTGGTCTCGTCGAGCTCCGGCTCCTGCATGAGGATGCCGACGGTGAAGCCCGGGGTCAGCTTCGCCTCGCCGTTCGAGGGCTGGTCGAGCCCCGCCATGATCTTCAGGATCGTCGACTTGCCCGCACCGTTCGGCCCGACGACGCCGATCTTGGCGCCGGGCAGGAACGACATCGTGACGTCGTCGAGGATCAGCTTGTCACCGACCGCCTTGCGGGCGCGGACCATCTGGTAGATGTACTCAGCCATATCGCTCCAAGTGTAGTGATGACACTGGTCGCTCGTGGGCTCGGGTGCCGAGATCAGGCCGCATCGAGCCCGACCGGGTGGTCCGGCTGCTCGTCGGCGGGGGTCAGCATCGCTGCGAGGGAGTCCTCGGTGCCCTGGCGCTCGTCGGGGTGGGTGTCGTCCGGCACTGCCTCGACGGGTGGGTGGGCTGCGTCCGGGATGTCCTCGTGGACCTCGCCCGTGTCGTGGTCGACGCGTGGCGAGGAACCGGGGGCGGCGGTCGCCTCGGTGACGTGGCGCGGCAGTCGCATCCAGTTGCTGATCCCCCAGGCGAGGTCGTGGCCGATCCCCTCGGCGTCGATCTCCACGCTCGTCCCGCCACGGCCGTCGCGCTCCCAGTTGCGGATGCGCACGCGTCCGGTGACGACCACCCGGTCGCCCTTGCTGAGCGACCGGTTGACGTTGGCGGCGAGGGAACGGAAGGCGGTGACGGTGTACCAGTTGGTCGGACCGTTGCCCCAGGTCGAGGTTTGGCGGTCCCAGCGGCGGGACGGTGAGGCAAGCCGGAGGCTCGTGATGGCGATGCCCGTCTCGGTGACGAGGTGGCGGGGTTCGGTGGCGACGATGCCGCAGACCGTGATCGTGTCGTTCATGGCTCGATCGTCGGGCAGAGCGAGCCCCCGCCGGCTCGTGGCGCCGAGGATGTGGAGAGGAGGCGCCGATCACGCTCCCTGTGCAGGAACGTGATCGGAGCCTCCCGTCCCGATCAGTGCGCGCGGAACTCGGGCCGGTCCGCGAGCGGACCCAGCGCCTTGTGCACCGCGCCCTTGGCGGACTGGAGCGACGGGTACGTCCCGCCCGGGCCACGTCGCCCGTACAGCTCCACGCGGAACCCGCCGGCATCGCGGTGGATGGTGCCCACCGCTCCTGCCGGTCCGACGGCGACCCAGGTCCCCGTCGTCGCGTCCGCGTTCTGCAGTGTGTCGTTCGTCATCGTGCGACCACCTCCTCGTGGCCCCGACGCCCCGTCGTTCAGGACGCCAGGATGTACTGACTGTATGCCTTGCGGACCTTGTTGACCTTGGGCAGTGCGACGGCGAGGCAGTAGCCCTGCCCCGGGTTCTTCGCGAAGAAGTCCTGGTGGTACTCCTCCGCGCGGTGGAACTCGCCGAGCGGCTCGATGGTGGTGACGATCCCGCCGTCCCAGATGTCCGAGGCCCGCCCGATCGCCTGCTCGAACAGCGCACGCTGCTCGTCGTCCGCGGGGAACACGGCCGACCGGTACTGGGTACCGACGTCGGCGCCCTGACGGTTCAGCTGGCGCGGGTCGTGGAGGGTGAAGAACACGTCGAGGACGACCTGCGCCGGCAGGACGGTCTCGTCGAAGGTGACGGCGACGGCCTCGGCGTGGCCGGTCGTGCCGGTGCACACCTGCTCGTACGTCGGGCGCTGGTCACTCCCGCCGATGTAGCCGGACACGACGTCCTGCACACCCTGCAGCGTGCGGTACACCGCGTCGAGGCACCAGAAACATCCACCTGCGAGCACGAACGTGGTCATGGTCAGGACCTGCCTTCCGAGGCTCGGGAGAGCCGTTGAGAGAACCTTCCTCCACAACGCCGGGAGGCCCGTGCGTGTTCCCCAGGTCGGGCTGCGGTCCGACCTGGGTGTCGGTGGCCGAACGTACATTCGAGTCACACCCGCCGACCAGGAGGCCCACATGCAGACGACGACGGACGCCCGGCTCAGCATCCACTCGCCTCGACCGGTCGCGCGCTCCCGCGGCGATCTCCGGATCCTGGATGTACGCGACGACCTGAGCCGTGTCACGCGGGCGAACGGCGAGATCGTCGGGTACGTGGACCGGGTCGACGTCGCCGGCGGCACCGCGTACCGGGCCCGTCGCTACATCGCGGCCGAACGCCGGTTCGTCGAACTCCCCAACGTCTGGGACGCGGACGACGCCGTCGACACCCTGCGCTGGTGATGATGTTCCACATCGGAATCAGATGCGATGGATGTGCGGTTCCTCCGCCTGTCATCCCCAGACCCCGACCGATCCCGACGTAGGGTGCGCGCATGCAGTGGTGGAACGACCTGAACGACTGGACCTCGTCGGACGACGGCTGGCGCGTGTTGTCGGGGGCGATCATCCCCTTCATCGCGATCGTCGTCGCGGGCATCGTCGCAGCACTGATCGGCCGCGGAGCGACGAAGCGCGTCGTCTCGCTGCAGGAGCGTGAAGCGAAGAACGCTGCCGTCGCCGGACTCATCTCGGCAGCGCGGAAGGCCGCCAACTGGGGCTCGCTCGGGCACGATGAGCGCGCCTACGCAGATCATCTCGCCGAGGACGCCGACATCCGACTCCGTCTGCTCCCCGTCACCGGCGCACCGACCGCCGCGAACTGGGCGCAGCACGAGATCGCGGACATCAAGAAGAACTCCTCGACCTTCAGCTTCCAGGCGGAACAGTCGCTGACCGAGTTCCGTGACCGCATCCTCGAGTGGCAGGCCCGGCCCGGTCGCGCGCGCAAGCTCTTCAAGAGTGACCTCGAGCGCTGGAAGTTCGATTCCCCGGACCCCGACGCCGACCTGATCAAGCGCCAGCAGGACTGGAACGCCGACAAGGTCGACTCGGCCCGCACGCCGGAACCGGCTCCCACTCCGACCACCACATCGCTCCGCCCCGCCCAGCCGCCGATCACGCCGGCCGCGGACGCCGGCCCTCGCGCCGGTTCGGCCGCCGGTACCGCTTCGTCGGCCACTGCTCTCGGCGCGTCGGCCGCTGCCCCCGCGCAGGCGTACCCGAACTCGACACCGACGTCGGCCGGACGTCCCGCTGACAGTTCGTACGGCTCCGACGCGACGGTCCCGATCTCGGACAACGCGACGCGCCCCTACTCCGACGGGGAGACCACGCCGATCCGTCCGACCCTCGGCTCCCCTGCCTTCGGGTCGCAGAACCGCGGTTGGTCAGCCTCCCGAGAGCGCGACACCACCGACGCCGACCAGACCGACGCTGACAACGAGGACGCCGTGGACGACGTTCCCGTGAGCTCTCTCCGCCCCGGTTCCGCGGACCGTGCACCGGTGGTGCGCGACGAACGGAACGGCCGCAACGACCTCCCGGCGTCGTGGACGGCGCGCGGCTCCTCACACGACGACAACGAGCGTGACGACGTCCGCGGTGACCGGAGCAACAGGACCGACGTGCCTGTCGGCGCTGCCGGTACCGCCAGCACGACATCGATCCCGACGCGGATCGCCGATGCCCCCGCCGAGCCAGCTGACGCGAACGAGACGTCGGAGTCCCCGTACTCGAATCCCGTCAGCGCGAGCGAACTGCGTCGACGCGCTGTGGACGACGACGAGTGAACTGACACCGCCTGACGACGAAGGCCGCCATCCCCGGGGATGGCGGCCTTCGTCGTCGGTGCCCCCGGCAGGAATCGAACCCGCGGCACGGTGGGTAGAAACCACCTGCTCTATCCACTGAGCTACGGAGGCGGACGCCGACGATCTTATTCGGTGCGCGTGCTGAGCTGCCCGACGAACCGCTCGACCTCCCGCTGCGAGCGCAGGCGCACGATGCGCAGGTGCGGAGCGTCGTCGGCCAGCGACGGCACACGCTCCCGCATCTCGTTCCGCTTCGCGATGCCCCAGCGGAGGATGTGCTCCTTCCGGGTGAAGAACGTCCACAGCGGCGGTTCGACGTTGCCGTTCCACAGCTCCGTGCGGTGCAGGCGTCGTCGGACTGTCCGTCGGAGGAGGCGCACGAACGCCACCGACCTCGGCAGGTCGAGCCAGACCAGGGTGTCCGCACGCTCGACCAGCAGATGCCGCACGCCTCGGTACTGCCACTCGCAGACCCAGGTCGGGGTCGCAGTCATCTCGTCCACCCGGGCTTCGAAGTCCGGCAGCACCGTCCATCCGGGCCCGTGGTACATCTCGTCGAGCTCCGTGTGCGGTGCGCCGATCGCCCGGGCGACCCGGCGCGCAGTCGTGGTCTTGCCGACGCCGGCCGTCCCCGCCACGAGGACCCGTCGCGGCGGAGGATCGAGGACGTCTTCGGCGTCGAGCATCTCTCGACCATATGACAAGCTCCGCCCACCCCGCGGCGCGAGCGGGCGGAACACCAGGGACGCATCCGGGCGGACCCGGGTACTTCGACCGCTCACGCACCACGCGCCTCCCGGCACCGTCCCGCCCAGCGCCCTCGTCCTCGCCCTCGCCCTCGCCGAGGCGAGCGGGCGGAAGACCCGAGACGCACCCAGGCGGACCCGGGTACTCCGCCCGCTCACGCAACACGCGCCTCCCGGCACCGTCCCACTCGCCCCGCCCCGCACTCTCGCCCGTCGCCCTGACCTGAGGCGAGCGGGCGGAAGACCCCGGACGATCCCAGGCGGACCCGTGTACTCCGCCCGCTCACGCACCACGCGCCTCCCGGCATCGTCCCACTCGCCCTCCCCGCGGCGAGCGGGCGGAAGACCCCGGACGATCCCAGGCGGACCCAGGTACTCCGCCCGCTCACGCGCCACGCGCCTCCCGGGACCGTCCCGCCCAGTGCCCTCGCCCTCGCTGAGGCGAGCGGGCGGAAGAGCCGGGACGCACCCAGGCGGACCCGGGTACTCCACCCGCTCACGCAACACGCGCCTCCCGGCACCGTCCCACTCGCCCCGCCCCGCAC